>JACPZX010000039.1 GCA_016195325.1 Acidobacteriota bacterium | reverse complement strand
TGTAGTGACGTCTGGCCGCGGTCCTCGCGCGCGTGCCGAAGGGGACCGAGGAGCTGAACCGGCAGGCCTTCAGGCTGGGGGTCGAGGCGGCAGAGGCGTCCTAGAGCATCTTCCCGGCCGCGCGCGCGGCGGCGAGGGCGGCCCCGAGAAGCGGCGTCGTCTGGTCGAGGATGACGTGGACCGGGATCCGCTCCATGAACCCCGCGAAGCGGCCTTTCTCGAGGAAGGCGCGCAGGAACCGTCCGTCCTTCATCGCCTCGAGGTTCTTGTACGCGACGCCGCCGCTGATGTAGACGCCGGCCGTCGCCTTCGCCTTGAGCGCGAGGTTTCCCGCCTCGGCGCCGAGCGCCCTGAGGAAGAGGCCGAACGTCCGGCTGCACCCTCCGCACTCGCCGCTCGCCGCGGCGCGGGCCACGGCGGCTCCGATCTCGCCGCTCGATCGCGCGTGCGGCGGGCTCCCGCCGGCGGCCGGGTCGTGGAAGAAGGGGTAGATCGTCTCGAGGCCGAGACCCGACGCGACCCGCTCGACCGACACGTGGCCTCGCTGATCGCGAAGCCACTTCAGGAACGCGTCCATCTCGGCGTCGATCGGCGCGAAGTCGGCGTGCCCTCCCTCCGACGCGCTCGGGATGAGCTTCCCGTCGTGCCGGAACAGGATCGCCTCGCCCAGCCCCGTCCCCGCCGCGATGAGCGCGGCGTTCCCGTCCGGGCTCGGCTCGCCGGGCTGGAGGGTCAGGAGGTCGTCGGCGTCGAGCTGCTCGATCCCCCACGCCATCGCCTCGAGATCGTTGAGGAGCCGGACGACCCGAGCGCCGAGGTACTTCGTCATCTCCTGCTGGTCGACGATCCACGGGAGGTTGGTGGTCTTGACCCTTCCATTCACGACCGGTCCGGCGACGCCGAAGGCCGCAGCCTCGATCGGCGGCCGCGGCGACATCAGGAAGGCGCCGACGGCCTCCGCGAGGCCGGGGTAGTCGGCGCTCGCAACGGTCGTCGAGGCGCTGCGAAGCAGGCGCCCCGACTCCACCGCGAAGAGCGCGAGGCTGGTCTTCGTTCCGCCGATGTCGCCTGCGAGGATCATGCGGGTGAGGATACCAGAGGCGGGCGGATCGATGGAGTCTCTCCTTCGTTGGGTGTAGTTTGCGGGCGGAATTCAGGTCCGCTGACGCACTCGGGAGGATTGGATGAAACAATCAAGCGCGGAGTTCCTCGGGACCTTCTGGCTGGTTCTCGGCGGCTGCGGCAGCGCGATGCTCGCGGCGGCGTTTCCGGGTGTCGGCATCGGGCTTCTCGGCGTCTCGTGCGCCTTCGGGCTGACGGTGCTGACGATGGCGTACGCGATCGGCCACGTCTCGGGGTGCCATCTCAACCCGGCCGTGTCGATTGGCCTCTGGGCCGCGGGGCGCTTTCCGTCGGCGAAGCTGGGGTCGTACATCGGCGCCCAGGTGCTCGGGGCGGTGGCGGCCGGGGGGGTCCTCCTCGTCATCGCGGGTGGGGCTCCCGGTTTCGACGTCGCCCACGGGTTCGCGGCGAACGGGTACGGAGCTCATTCCCCCGGCGGCTACTCGCTGACGGCCGGGCTCGTCACCGAGATCGTCATGACGATGTTCTTCCTCTTCATCATCCTCGGTTCCACCGAGAAGCGCGTTCCCGCGGGATTCGCGCCGCTGCCGATCGGCCTCGCGCTCACGCTGATCCATCTCGTCAGCATCCCCGTCACCAACACCTCCGTGAATCCCGCGCGGAGCACCGGTGTCGCTGTCTTCGTGGGCGGCTGGGCGATGGCCCAGCTCTGGATGTTCTGGGTCGCGCCCATCGTCGGGGCGCTCCTGGGCGCGATGGCGTACCGGTTCATCCGGACCGAGGAGAGCTGAGGGACGACGAACCGTCCGAGTATCCGAAGTCGCTGACTCTTCGCTCCGAGGGCCTCGAGACGGTTCTCTGACCGTCTGCGTCGACGAGGAAACGCACACCCGTCATCCGCTGCCATCGTCCGCCAACCACGAGTCGGTCGTGGGCGTCCAAGTGGGCGACACGCCATCCTCGCCGAACCGCTGTGGCCAGGGAGCAAAGATGAGCCCCGCGACAGAACCCCGCGCCTCGTGGACGCGCGTTCAATCGTGCCTCGCGGGAGTCGTGGTAGCGCTCTCGCTGGTCACCGCCTGCGCCGGACTCAAGGGATTCGGCGCGGATCCGGAGGTCCCGCCGCGCGGCGTCTTCGCCATCCGAGCCGTCGACCGAGACCAGCATCCGTTCCCCGGTCTGAGGGTGACGCTCGCTTCGAAGTCGAAGCGGCGCGCGATCGTCAGGGAGGCGACAACCGACGACGACGGCCGGGCCGTCTTCCGTGACCTGCCCGTGCGGTTCGAGTACAAGGCCGTCGTGCACGCCGACCCCTGGGGGTTCGTCGAAGTCGAGGACAGGCCCCGACGGGAGTCGGATTCACCTCAGGAGGTCCGACTCCAAGATCTTCGATACGACATCCCTCTTGCGGTGCGGCGGCCGACGCCGGACGAGGAGGAGATCTGTGAGGCAATCGTGCGGTACGAGGCGATCCAGTTCGCGAAGATGTTCACCGACCGGCGAACGGTGTATCACCTCGATCTTCTCGGGACGGATCCGACTCCGGGTTTTCTCCATCGGTTCGATGACGGCGCGGTTCGCGTCCAGCGCGGCTCGCGCTTCGAGTCGGGGAGGGGACGCATCAGCTTTTCAATCTTCTACATCGCTCGAGCGGGCGACGACACGGTGGAGGCAGGAGGCCGCCACTACGCCGGTCTGACCGGCGCCTCGGGCCACACGTATTATCTCGCCCGGTCGGCCGGGGTCTGGGTCGTCCGGTGGGATCAACTCAACTGGATCTCCTGAGCTTGGGCGATTCGCCGTCCTTTGAGGCGAGTGACAAGTCCCTCGCTCCCGCGACCTGTGGCTTGAGTGCGTCGCGTCGTTCGGGACTGCCGCCGACCCTGTGGTAGCCTTTTCGTCATGGCGCGGCGGGATCGAACCCGGGACGCGGCAACGCCTGAGGATCAGACCGCACGGTTCCTTCGGGCCGACCCTGACCTGATCGCCGAGGTCCAGAGCCACGCCGCGCGCATCGTCCGGTTCAAGGGGTACTACGTTCCCGAGACCGATCGGATCGAAGTCGTCCAGGAGGTGATGACCCAGCTCTGGCAGGCCGTCGCCGGCAAGGATCTGAAGCTCAGAGAGTCGCTCTTCTCGCTGACCGAGACGATCGCGTGCCGGCGCTGCGTGGACTGGATGAGGAGGCACCGCAGCACGGAGCCGCTGGACGCGGGTCACCCCGACGGGCGCGCGCGCCCCGACGAAGCGCTGCTCCGAAAGGAGCGCGAAGGGCTGGGGCGGCGCGTCCTTCAGAGGATGGGCGCTCCGTGCGCCGAATTGATTCGCAAGGTGATGGACGAAGGCAGGGCCTACACCGAGATCGCGAACGAGCAGGGGAGAAGCGAGCACGCGCTCCGGACGAAGATGTGGCAGTGCCTGAAGGAAGCCCGCGAGATCCTGAAGAGGATGACGACCCATGACGCACGATGAAGCCGCCGCGATCCTCGTCGACGCCCTCCCCGGGCGTCTCACCCCCGCGGTGCGAGCGCGCGTGAGAGGGCACCTCGAAGAGTGCGAGGAGTGCCGGGAGGTGCTCGAGACCATCGAGGTGCTTCGCGGCGCCCCCGAACATCTGTCGGTCGACACAATCGTCGAGCTGGCAACGAAGGAGGGGAGCCACGCGCATCTCGCGACGTGCACCGCGTGCGCCGGCGAGGTGACGGCCTGCCGCGCGTCGATCGCCGCGGCGCGCGCGCAAACCAAGCGTCTTCACCCGTTCATCCCCGCCGCGATCGCCGCCACGCTGACCGTCGCCGTCCTCGGCTACCCCGCATATCTCGGCGTCGTCGAGCTTCCGCGCGCGCGTCAGCAGGCGCCAACGCCACAGGCGCCGCGCACTGAAGCGCGAACCGAGGCTCCGGCGACAGTGGTTCCCGATCGCGGCGAGGTGGTCCTCGCGCTCTATCTCGGCGCCACTCGTGGAGGGCAGGGATCGGCGCCGACGATTCAGCTGAACCCGAGGGCGCACTTCGTCACGCTTCTCCTCGAACCCGTCGCGCCGCGCGCGGCCGCGGACGCCGAGCCGCTTCTCTTCGAGATCCGCGATCGGGGAGGGCACGTCGTCTGGTCGAGCGAGACGACGGCCGGGGCGATCCGCGACGGTCACGGGTCGCAGGATCGGCTCCTCACGCTCCTTGTGCCCGTCTCGACGCTTCCGCCCGGGACCTACACCCTCTCGCTCGGCCGGATCGGGCAGGGGAGCGGCGAGAGGCTGATCGAATCGCCGTTCGAGATCATCGCACCGGCTCGCTGAACTGTCAGCGCCACGCGCCGAACGCGACGAAGGCGCCCCACGCGGCAGGGTGCGTGCTGCGTCCCTCCTTCCGGCGCGCTTCGAGCATCCGCATCGACACGTTCCGGATCGCGTGAGCCGTGTCGAGCTTCGCGAGGCGGGCGTCGTAGAGCCCGCGCATCCACTCCGACGCGTCCTCGTCGCGGACGGTCCAGAGGCTCATGATGAGGGTTCCGGCCCCGGCAATCTGAAACGCGCGCCGGAGGCCGAGCACTCCTTCGCCGTTCCTGATCTCGCCGAGGCCCGTGTTGCACGCCGAGAGCACGGCCCACGCGACGCGCGAGAGGTCGAGCGACGCGATCTCCTCCGCGGTCAGGAGGCCGTCGTCGGTCTGCGGTTTGTCGTCGCGCCGCTGGTTCGCCCCCGCGAAGGCGAGGCCCGAGAGGAGCATCGGATCGTTACGGGATCCCGTCGCACCGCGCCGATCGCAGGTGTCGTCGAGGAAGAAACCGTGCGTCGCGACGTGGAGGATCTCGTGGCTCGGGGCGGCGGCGAGGAAACGCCGCGCCGTCGCGTCCGCGCCCGAGAGCCGTGTGACGATCCCGCCCCGGCTCGTGAATATCCGTGCAATCGAGTCCGCCTCGTCGCGCGCGCCCGGGAGTGGCCCGAACCGGAGCGCGTGGAAGGGCGAGCATGGCCCGCCGGCCGTGCTGGCCGGAGCCACTCCGTAGTCCACGGCCCCGACGACGAGGATCCCCGAGCCGGCGTCGCGCGGGCGCGTGGCGGAGACGAGATCACGCTCCGCGGAAAGGTAGGCGATGAGCGGCCCCGTCTCGACAAGGTACCGGTCATCTTCGGCGGGGAACGCCGCGAGGTTCACGACGTCGAGGGCGCCGTCCAGGACGACGAAGAGGAGCGTCGCGTCTCTCACGTTCGCCGCGACCGGATCCCAGATCGCCTTCCTCAGCGCGCGCGCCGAGTCGCGGTAGTCGCCCTCCAGCCGGCGAAGCGCCACGCTCGGCGCCTGCGCGCCGCGGCCGGCCTCCGTCTTCCAGCGGGCGACGAGCCCGTCGATTCTCGACGCGGGACCGAGGGAGACCGCGGCGGTCGTCGAATTCTTCACGCCGGCCGTCACGAAGGCAACGTAACGCTCCTCGGAGGGCGCGCGCGACGTGTACCTGACGTACGAGAGGAGGACGGCGCCCTCTGGGAGTGCGGCGCGGACGTCGGCGAGGCCGACGCGGCCGGCATCGGACCACTCGCGCTCCGCGGCGCTGATCTCGATCAGATCCCGTTCGGTCCGCTCTTTCCTCTCTCTCGCCTCGCGGAGCTGCGTCAGGTAGCGATCGGGGTGATCCGGATCCGGCTCGCGGCGCGCGAGACGCGCAAAGGCCGTCGCAGCGTCCCGAAGCGCCGAGATCCGTCGCGACGCTTCGTCGGTGCGCGCCTCGGCGGCGAGCCGCCTCCTAGATCCGATCGCGTCGAGGACGAGCGCGCGCGAGCGGATGACGTCGTCCAGCACCGCGCCGGCGCGCGCGGCGACGGCGGGATCTCCCGCCATTCGGGTCAGCGCCTGAAGTGCGACGTCGAGCCCCGAGGCGCGCACCTCCTCGTAGCGCAGCGCCTCCCGCTGCGCGAGGTGCCGGGCGGTGAGGCGGAAGTGCTCGCGGCCGATCGACTCCGACTCGAGGGCCGAAGCCAGCGCGTCGCCGGCCCGTCCCAGCTTCAGGTCAATCTCTCCGATGAGGGCAAGGGTGCCCGCCACGGTGGGATGGTCGGCGCCGAGAGTCCTTCTCTGGATGTCGAGGGCGCGAGCCGCCAGAGGCAGCGCCGCGGCGGGTTCCCCCGCCCCCGACGTCACGATGGCGAGGCGCTCGAGCGTCTCGGCGACGTCGGGGTGATCGGCTGAGAGCGCCTTCTCCCGGACATCCAGCGCGCGCGTGAGCGAGGGGATCCCGCCGGCGTCGTCGTCGCGGAGGTGGCGAATCCATCCGAGATCGTCGAGGGATCTCCCGACGTCGGCGTGGTCCGCGCCGAGTGTCTTCTCACGGATCGCGAGCGCCCGGCGCGTGAGCGCCTCGGCCCGATCGAACTCCCCCAGTTTCGCGAGAACGTTGCCGAGGTTGTTGGCGGTGATCGCGGTGCTGACGTGATCGGGTCCAAGCTTCCGCGTCTTGATCTGGAGCGCGCGCGAGAGAACGTCCCGGGCCTTCTCGACCTCTCCCATCTCGTCGAGGAGGTTCCCCAGGTTGTTGAGGGTCGCAGCGACGAGGGCGTGGTCCGCGCCGAGCGATTTCTCGCGGATGCCGAGGGCCCGCTCGTACTCGGCACGGGCCGCCCCGTAGTCGCCGAGGTTGTACGCCATCACCCCGAGGCTGTTGTGGCTGTACCCGAGATCGGGATGATCCGGCGGCTCGGTTCTCTCGCGGATCGCCAGCGCGCGCGCGTAGAGCTCCCTGGCCTTGGCGAACTCCCCGAGGTCGGCGTAGAGGTTCGCCAGATTATGGGCGGCCCACGCGACCTGGGGGTGGTCCGGCCCGAACGCCTTCTCACGGATCGCCAGACACCTCTGACGGCTTTCGACGGCGTGCGGGTAGTCGCCGAGCTGTCGCTGAACGCTGGCGAGGGAGTTGAGCGTGCTCGCAATCTCGCGATCATCGGGGGCGAGGAGCGTCTCCTGGACGGTCAGCACGCGCCCCTGCTCCGCGGCGGCCCGATGCAGATCTCCCATCTCCTCGAAGACAATGCCGAGCCAGCGGCGAGACGCCGCGGCCTCGAGACTCTGCGGGCCGAACTCCCTCTCCCGGATCACGAGGGCCCGTTCGCAGATCCCCTTCGCCTCGTCGATGTCGCCGCGCGCGATGAGGATGGTGGCAAGGCCCAGGAGGCTGTCGGCTGCGGCGGAGCCGTCCGGGCCCGACGCCCTCTCGTCGATGGCGACGGCACGCCGCGCGAGCGCGAGAAGCTCCGGGTCTTTCGGTCGAGAGGACCAGTATCCGGCCTTCAGCACGAGGGCGATCGCGCGGGCCACCTCGGGGGCGTCGGGTCCGGAGGCGGCCTCGACACCCGCCAGCCGCTCCCGGGCGGCGCCGAGCGCCTCTTCGTAGCGGCCGGCGTCGATCAGGTCGAGGGTCTTCTGCGACTCGGAATCGGCGGCCGCGATGGACAGGAGCAGCGCGGTGAGAAGAAGGGCTCGGGGGGCTCGGGCGAAAAGCCGCATCCGCCGAATCCTAGCCGAAAAACCGAGCACAATCGCGATTCCCTCTGACAAGCCCCGCGCTCGCGCGACCTGACCCTCAGGGGGATGATCTCGATGGTCAGCGAAAAGAACGGCTCGTCGCTCGTTGCCGCCTGCGTGATTCTGACGGCGGCCTTCTCACCCGTCGCAGCGGGGACGGCCACGTCGAACGTCCAGACCAAGCCTGCGCCGCCGCTGACTCAGGCCCAGATCACCAGGCTGCATCAGGTGAAGACATGGGATCTCGAATACACGGAGATCTACTCGAGCTCGACCGCCGGCGGCGGCTCCTCCTATCCCCTGCCGTTCGCCACCTCGTGGACCTACCAACATGATCTGACCCGGACCTCCCATACGAAGGCGAGGATCGCGGGCCAGTTCGGTCCGTCCGACTGCCACATCGGCTCCCTCAATCCCTGCATCGTCCAGTACTCGCCCGACTCGAAAGTGGAAGTCCGGGGCTACGACGACAAGCAAACGAGCGAACTCTCTTTTTCCCTGGACTGCTCGGGGAATCCGGGATCGCGCTCGGAGGGGTCGACGATCGATTTCATGGGGTCGGGCTCCTACGTCCCCGACGGCACACCGGAGCACTCGGCCGTGGGAGACGTCGAGATCGACTACACCCAGAACCCGCCGATCGCCTACGGCAGCGTGGCCTTCGACAACGTGACGCTGCACTACCTGTATCAGGACCACACCTGCTTTCCCCCCGATCATCGGGAGTACGACGCCTTCTTCGGCAGGCCGATTGTTGGGGGGGGCTGGTATCCCGAATCGCAAGGCTGCTGCGAGGGAGGCGACTCGCAGGTCCGCGTCGAACGGGGCGCCTTCGTCGTCCACGGCGTCGCTGATTGGGACTACAGCGGCCAGTTCTGCAATGGGAATGGCAGCGCCTGCTTCGATCCCAACACCGCGCCGATGGTGCCCGTCACGGTCCATGACCATGGCGAGTGGGTCCTGAGGGAGCATCTCTGCCAGGACACCGATGGCAACGGCAACGACGACGACGATGGGGACGGCCTGTGCGACAACTGGGAGACGGACGGCATCGACGTGGACGGCGACGGCACGATCGATCTGCCGCTGAACAATCCGCCGTACAACGCGAACCCCAAGCACAAGGACCTCTTCGTCGAGATCGACTACATGCAGAAGAACCCCGCCGACCCCAACGACGTCGAGAAGCCGTCGGACGCGTCGCTGATCATGGTGAGGAACGCCTTCGCGGCGGCGAAGGTGGACAATCCGGACGGCTTTCGCGGGGTCCGGCTGCATTTCGTCGGGAGCGACGCCGCGAACCCGGATGAGAAGAAGCTGGTGGACGAAGCGCTGCCGCACAGCATCCGGATCGGGTTCGACGAGGACATCGCGACCTCCTGCCCGGCGGCGAGCTTCGACGGCCTTAAGAGCGCAAACTTCGGCACGGCGGCCGAGAGAGGGGACCCGAACAACGCGGCGAACATCCTCGAGGCGAAGAAGCTGGCTTTCCGCTACGCGATCTTCGCGCACCAGCAGGCGGACGAGGTCGATCCGCACGGCTCTTGCGTCGACAACCTCAGCAGCGGTGTCGCGGAGCTGCCGGGCAACGATCTGATCGTGACGATGGGAGGCTGGGACTTCTCCGACCTGTCATTTTTCGCCGGCGGCGTCCCTTCCGACTGCTACGCCGGGGAACAGGGAGCGGCCTGTGCCAGGAGGCAGGCCGACGCGGCGACTTTCATGCACGAGTTCGGGCACACGCTGGGGCTGCACCATGGAGGGGGCGACGACATCAACTGCAAGCCGAACTACGTGAGCGTGATGAGCTACGCCTTCCAGTTCCGGAACATGCTCTCCACACGCCTCCTCGACTACTCCGGTGGCGTGGCCGGCACCTCCGCGAACGATCCCTTCGCGCCCCTGGACGAGAGAAGCCTCGACGAATCCGACGGCATCGTCGGGCCGACTGCGAGGGAAAGCGTCTACGGCCTGAACGGCCTGCCGGCCTACATCCTCCTCAACTACCCGATTGACTGGAACGGCGACCCGAACGGGCGCACCGACGAGACCGGGGTGGCGGCGCACATCGCCCGGCTGGACGTCGTGAGTGGGTGCGATCGCGGGAGCACGGCGGACGTGCAGTTGGTCACGATAGGGTACAAGGTGACGCTCGATTCGACGTTTGTCCCCGCCCCCTCGGCGTACGCGATCTCGGTAAACGGCGCGGCGCCGGTCGCGCCGACGTCCGTCGCGGTCCAGGGAACGCGCGTCTATCTGACGCTGCCGTCGCCCCTCGGCATCGCCGACACGGTGAAGCTCGACTACAACCCTCCGGCGGTCCATCCCGTGACGGAGCTCGGGGGCAGCCCGGTCACCGCCGAGCACGGTTTCTCCACGCCGAACATCACCAAGGAGCTCACGACGCTCTTCGCGCGCGACGACTGGGCGACGCTGCAATACGACATGGCGATGGCGCCGGCCTTTTCCGACGGCGCGACGCGAGAGGCCCTCCCCGATGCGGAGCCCACAAGGGACGAGCTGGTCTCAGCGGCTTCCTTGGTCGACTTCGACGGCGACGGGATTCCGAACGCCTTCGACAACTGCCCCTCGACTCCGAACCCGGGTCAGCTCGACAGCGACGGCGACGGCCTCGGGGATGATTGCGCCGGCACCGGAATCGCCGACATCGACGCGCCGACCACCCGTGTGACCGCGACTCCCTCTGCGAACGCCTCGGGGTGGAGCAGCGCCGACGTGACGGTGACGCTCGAGGCGGCCGACGATCCCAACGGCTCGGGTGTTCGGGAGATCGATCACGTCATGACCGGCGCGCAGAGCGAGCCGCAGCAGTCGATCGCGGGCGACGCCGCGTCAACGGTCATATCGACGGAAGGGGAGACGGCGGTGACGTTTTTCGCCGTGGACAACTCCGGGAATCCCGAGCCGCCGCGCACGGCGACCGTGCGCCTCGACAAGAGCGTTCCGATGATCGTGGCCGCGCAAGCCCCAGCTCCGAATGCGAACGGGTGGAACAACTCGGACGTGACGATCAGCTACACCTGCGCGGACGCGCTCTCAGGGCTCGCGTCGTGTGATGCTCCAGTCATTGTCGGCGCCGAGGGCCAGGGCCAATCGGCGACGGGAAACGCCACCGACGTCGCCGGCAACGTCGCCCAGGTTTCGGTGAGCGGTATCAACATCGACAGGACGCCTCCCTCAGTGACGTGCACCGTGAGTCCGGCCGTCCTGTGGCCGCCGAAGCACAGGATGATCCCGATCACGGCGACGGTAATCGTGACGGACGCTCTCTCAGGTACGGGCGGGTTCGTCCTGACGTCGGTGACGAGCAGCGAGCCGGACAGCGTCAACAGGAAGGACAAGCCAGGCGACATCGCGGGGTTCGCGGTAGGTTCGCCATCGACGACCGGCCAGATCCGCGCGGAGAGGATCGCGAATGGACCGGGGCGCGTGTACAGTCTGACCTGGACGGGGGAGGACGCTGCCGGCAACGCCACTTGGTGCCACGCGACCGTCACCGTCCCGAAGAAGAAGCCGAAGCTCTGAGGAGCCGCTCCCATGCCGAAGATCCTGGTCATGGTCGGAGGGATGGTAGGCGGCGCCGTTGGCTGGTGGCTCGGCGACTTCATCGGCCTCATGACCGCCGTCGTTCTCAGCGGCATCGGAACTGGGGTCGGCATGTATCTCGTCCTGAAGTTCGAGCGGGAGCACCTGACCTGAGCCGTCCCCGCCGCTGACATTCCACCCTTCGCGCGACCTGTCTCTGGAAGCCGGCGAGCGCCCGCCCGGGTGACCCGGATTCGACGGGGGTAGGGGTGACCATGCGATTCGTCCGATTCACGACGCTCTCCGTCCTCGCAGCGTCGCTCGCCACGTCGCTCGCGGCCGCACGGACGACCCGGATGGACGTCCAGCACATCCAGATCATCCCCGCACCGGCGCTCACCCCCGACGACATCGAGAAGCTCAAGCACGTGAAGGAGTGGGATCTCGAGTTCACCGGGTACCAGGAGAGGACGGCGTCGGGAAGCGGCATGTTCGGGACCCCGCCCTTCACCACCGAGTGGTCGCATCTGCACGAGACGCGCAAGAGCTACCACGTCAAGGCGCGGATCGCCGGGAAGCTCGGGCCGTCGGACTGCCGCCTCGGATCGAGCTCGAACCCGTGCGTCGTGAAGTACCTCCCCGACACGAAGGTCGAGGTGACGGAGTACAAGGAGCACGTCCACGACACGACCGACAGCACGTTCGGGTGCGGTTTCATGCTCATGGATCCGCTCATGGGATACACCGACGTCTCCATCGAGGGGCAGGCAGGCTCGTATGTCGCCGACGGAACCCCCGGCAAGCTCGCGATCGGGGACGTCCAGATCGACTACAGCGAGAACCCGCCAATCGCCTACGGAAACGTCTACTTCGACAGCACTCCCTATCACCAGACGCAGGAGTACTCGAGCTGCGGGCAGACGCAGCACTTCGAGGGGGACAACGTCGGCTTCCTCGACACCGGATGGTGGCCGCCGGCGAGCGGCTGCTGCGAGGACGGGGACAGCCAGATCCGGATCGAGCACGGGGCCTTCGTCGTCCACGGCGCCTCCGACTGGACCTTTCAGGGGGACGCGTGCGTCGTCGGCAATTCTCCTCACTGCCTTCCGCCCGACAACCAGCAGACTCCCTACTTCGGGCACGAGCACTTCGAGTGGACGCTGAGGGAGCACGACTGCCGCGACACGAACGGGAACGGAAACAGCGACGACGACGGGGACGGCCTCTGCGACAACTGGGAGACCGAAGGCCTCGACGTGGACGGCGACGGGACGATCGATCTGCCGCTGAACAAGCCGCCTTACAACGCCGACCCGGAGCACAAGGACCTCTTCGTCGAGGTCGACTACATGCAGGACCCCAACCACCGCGAAAAGCCGACGAACGCCGCGCTCAACATGGTGAAGAACGCCTTCGCCTTCGCGCCCGTCACGAATCCCGACGGCCTGCGCGGCGTGAGGCTCCACTTCGTCGGGAGCGACGCGGCAAACCCCGATCCGAGGAAGCTCGTCGACGAGGCTCTCCCGCACTCGAACCGGATCGCCTTCCCCGAGGACATCGCGGCGACGTGTCCCGCGACGAGCTTCAACGACCTCAAGAAGTCGGACTTCGGCACGGCGGCGGAGCGGGCTGACGCGAACACGAAGAACATCCTGGAAGCGAAGGCGCGCGTCTTCCGGTACGCGATCTTCGCGCACCAGCAGGCGGATACGGTCGATTCAAGCGGCAGCTGCGCCGACAACGGGAGCAGCGGCGTCGCGGAGCTGCCGGGCAACGATCTGATCGTGACGGTGGGTGGGCCGGACTGGAGACCGTACGGATCGGGCGCGGCGGCCTACTCGGGCGGCGGGGCCGGGGCCTGCTTCTCGGGGGAGAGGGCCGAGAAGTGCGCCGAGCGTCATGTGGACGCGGCGACCTTCATGCACGAGTTCGGCCACACGCTGGGGCTCCACCACGGCGGCAGCGACGACACGAACTGCAAGCCGAACTACCTGAGCCTCATGAACTACTCATTTCAGTTCCGCGACGTCGTCTCGACGCGCCCTCTCGACTACTCGGGAGGGGTGGCGGCCGGCTTCGCCAACGACCCGTTCGCCCCCCTGGACGAGACGAACCTGAGCGAGCCGGCGGGGATCACCGGACCTCTCGCCAGAAACAGCGTCTTCGGATTGAACGGGAGGGACGCCTACCTCCTGCTGAACCATCCCATCGACTGGAACGCCGATCCGAACGGGAGGACGGACGAGACGGGAGTCATCGGCGACGTCGCACGGCGGGACGCGAATGCGGGCTGCTCCAGAGGCGATTCGGTGGACGCGCAGAACGTCACGGTTCAGGCCTCGGGCTCACTCAATCCGAACTCCGTCCCCGCCCCCGGCGCCTTCACCATCCATGTGAACGGGACGAGCACCATCACGCCCACCTCCGTTGCCGTAACCAAGGACAGGCTCTACCTGTCGCTCCCGTCGCCTGCGGCGGCCGGCGACACCTTCAAGCTGGACTACACGAAGCCCGCCACGAACCCGCTCCAGGACGACCACGGTTTCCCATTCAACAGCTTCAGCGATCGATCGATTCCGAACATCACCGGCGAGCTCAAGACTCTGATCGCCCGCGACGACTGGGCGACGCTCCAATACGACATGCGGGGCTCCGTCACCTTCGACGACGGGACGCCGCGCCAGCCGCAGGATGGCCCCGAGATGACCGCGCAGGATGCCGTCGCCTCCGCCTCCGGCCTCGACTTCGACGGTGACGGCGTCGCGAACGCCTTCGACAACTGCCCCGCCGTCTACAACCCGGGCCAGGACGATCTCGACGGCGACGGCTTCGGCGACGACTGCGAGCCGACGCAGGCGCCCGACGACGACGACCCGGTGTCGGTGGGCGTCGTCTCGCCGGCTCCGAACGGCGCCGGATGGAACAGCGGCGACGTGGCCGTGAATCTCACCGCCGCCGACGATCCGAACGGATCGGGGATCCGCGAAATCGACTACGTCCTGAGCGGCGCGCAGAGCGAGCCGGCCCAGGCCGTCGTAGCGGACGCCGTCTCGCCGATCGTCTCGACGGAGGGGGAGACGGCGGTGAAGTTCTTCGCCGTGGACAACTTCGGGAACCCCGAGATGCCGAACACGGTCACGGTGCGCATCGACAGGACGCCGCCGGCCATCACCGCATCGCAGGATCCGCCGCCGAACGCGAGCGGCTGGAACAACACCGACGTCACGGTGACTTACACCTGCGCCGACGCGCTGTCAGGCCTCGCCTCGTGCGACACGCCGGCGGTGATCACGAACGAGGGTCAGAGCCAGTCGGCGACGGGCGCCGCCACGGACGTGGCCGGCAACGCGGCCCAGGTATCGGTGAACGGCATCAACATCGACCGGACGCCGCCGTCGGTGACGTGCAGCGTGACGCCGTCGGTTCTCTGGCCGCCGAAGCACAAGATGATCCCGATCCAGGCGACGGTAGGCGTGACGGACACTCTCTCCGGGGAGGGGACCGATCAGGCCGGCAACGCCGCTTCCTGCACCGCCACCGTCACCGTCCCGAAGAAGAAGCCCCGGTAAGAGTCCGGCCCCCGGATCCCCGGTTGCAACAATCTCCCTTCCCGTGCGTCTAGGGACCCTGTCGGTCGCCATAGACACAGGTCTGTCTTCGGGAGGATGAAGATGAAACGCACGACGTGGGCCGCGGTCGCGGCAGGACTGGTGCTCTCGCTGGCGGGTGCGCACGCCTATCCGGCGCTCGCGGCGGAGACGGGCGGGATCGAGCGGAAGAAGGACAGGGACAAGCAGGACGAGACGAAGGGGGGGGCGGACGCCGCCAAGCCCCCCGACAAGAAGGACGAGGCGAAGGAGAAGCCCTTCGCGGACGTGATCAAGGACTACGCCGTTCAGGAGGGGCTCTTCAACGTCTACCGCAAGGACGACAAGACCTACCTCGAGATCAAGCCCGATCAATACGACAGGGACTTCATGGTCTCGGTCACGCGGCTCAACGGGGTCGGCGAGGGGGAGTTCCTCGGCAACCAGATGCTCGACAACTACCTCGTCCAGTTCCACAAGGTCGGGAAGGGGGTGCAGCTCATCGCGAGGAACGTGATGTTCCGGGCGGACTCCGATCCCGCGATGAAGGAGGCGGTGGCGCGATCCTTCACCGACTCGCTCCTCGGGACGGCGAAGCTCGAGAGCCAGCCTCACCCCGACCGCAAGAGCGACCTCGTGGAGATGTCGCCGTACTTCATCCGCGACGTCGAGCGCGTCGGCCAGTTCACCGACCTGGTGCTCAAGAGCGCGTACGGGCTCGACAAGGAGAACTCTTACTTCGCGAGGGTGAAGGCCTTCCCGAAGAACGTCGAGATCGAGGCGGCGCTGAACTTCGCGAACCCGCGGTCGACCGTCTTCGGGATCCTCGCCGACTCGCGGAGCATGATCCTCCACTACAACTACTCGGTGACGGCGCTCCCGGACGGTGACTACCGCCCGAGGATCGCCGACGATCGGATAGGCCACTTCTCCACGACCGCGCTCGACTACTCGAGCGACGCGGGGGCCAACCCCGCCGTCCACTACGTCCAGCGGTGGATGCTCGAGAAGGCGGACCCCTCGGCCGCGATGTCGGCGCCGAAAGAGCCCATCACGTACTACCTCGACAACACGATCCCGCAGAAGTACCGCAAGGCGATCGGCGACGGCATCCTCCTCTGGAACAGGGCCTTCGAGAAGATCGGCTTCAAGGACGCCATCGTCGTGAAGCAGGCCCCCGAGGACCCCAACTGGGACAGCGCCGACGCGCGCTACGCGAGCGTCCGCTGGTTCGTCGCGACCGACGCCGCCTTCGCCATCGGGCCGTCGCAGGCGAACCCCTACACGGGGCAGATCTACGACGCCGACATCGGCTTCTCCGAGTCGATGACCCGCTTCGGCCGCCGGGAGTTCCGCGAGCTCGTGAACCCCGTCACGGCGATGCAGGGGATGATCGCCGAGCTCCGCGCGTCCGAGTCGGGCGCGCCGGAGGCCGCATCGCTCGCGCCGGCTTCGGGGACGCTGTTCCGCAATCCGCTCCTCGCGTGCGGCCTCGGCACGGAGGCCTACCGGCAGGCGGGATTCGGGCTCGGGCTCCTCGAAGCGCGCGGGATGATGGTCCCGGGCGGGCCGGAGGAGGACCGGTACGTCAACGAGTTCCTCATGGCGATCGCGGCTCACGAGTTCGGCCACACCCTGGGCCTGAGGCACAATTTCCGCGCGAGCCTGCTCCACTCGCTCGACGAGCTCCAGGATTCCGGAAGGACGGACAGCACCGGGCTCACCGGATCGGTCATGGAGTACACGCCGGTCAACCTCGCGCCGCCGGGCGGCCGCCAGGGGCAGTACTGGCAGACGAGCCTCGGCCCCTACGACTACTGGGCGATCGAGTACGCCTACAAGCCCATCCAGGCGTCGAGCCCCGAGAGTGAGCTTCCTGAGCTCCGGAAGATCGCGTCGCGCTCGGCGGAGCCGGCGCTCGCGTACGCGACCGACGAGGACGCGGCCGGGTTCGTCGCGCTCCCGGTCGGGATGGACCCGCGCAATCATCAATGGGATATCGGGAGCGACCCGATCGGGTTCTACACCGATCGCGTGCGCCTCGCCCGCGAGCTGTGGGCCTCGCTCCCCGGAAAGGTGACGGCCCAGGGGGAGGGATACCAGGTGGTCCGCCGCGCCTTCAACCAGGGGATCGGTGAGTACTTCCCGGCGGTGAACTCGATCACGAAGTACGTCGGCGGCGTCATGCACAACCGCGATCACGCCGGCGACCCGAGCGGCCGCGCTCCCTACGTCCCCGTCGCCGCCGCCGAGCAGCGGCGGGCCCTCGCGTTCCTCAACACGTACCTCTTCGCCCCCGACGCCTTCCAGTTCTCGCCGGCTCTCGTGAACGCGCTCGCGAGCGATCGGTTCGGGCCGCTGACGTGGTTCGCGCCTCCCCCGCCGAACGGGCGCCTCGACTATCCGGTGCACGACAGCATCCTCCTCCTCCAGGAGGTCGCGATGAACAGGATCTACCATCCGATCCTCCTCGGCCGCGTCCTCGACGCGGACACGAAGGTCGCGAAGGGGGACGATCACGTCGAGATGGCCGAGATCTTCGGGAGCCTCAGGGACAGCATCTGGAAGGAGCTTCCCGCATCGAGCGCGGCGGCGGGCGCCGCGCCGCCGAAGATCGAGATCGACTCGTTCCGGCGGGGTCTCCAGCGGGCGCACCTCGATCACCTGATCCGGCTCGCAACAGGAGCGGTCGCGAACGCCCCGAACGAGGCGGTGGCCCTCTCGAGGACCGACCTCACCGAATTGAAGGGGCGCCTCGCGACGGCGCTCAAGGCTCGGGGCCTCGGGGCCTCGACGAAGGCGCACCTCGTCGACTCGCAGTCGCGGATCGACGGCGCGCTCGACGCGAAGATGGTCCGGGGCGCCTGACCGGAGACGAAGTCCGCTGACCCGACGAGGGCGCTTTCCCCCGGCCGTTCGGTCCGGTGGGGAAGCGCCCTTCGTTTATTCGGGTCCCGAGGCGCACGCGGCGCGACGGTCGGCGCCACGTGCGCATCTTGAGGTAGAGTTCACGATTGTATTCATCCGAGGTGGCGGTCCGCTCTTCGATGGAGGGTCTTGCGATGCGGGGACGGAAAGCTGCGTCCGTGATGGGTCTGGCCCTGATCGTGGTCGTGGCGGGCGCGGCGGCCGGAGGCTCGGCGAAGACGGGATCGAAGGCCCCGGCCTCGAAGGCTCCCACCGCCGCCAACGTCGCGGCGCCCAGGCCCGCGGCCCAGCCCATCCTCTCAGGGACGATCCGCTCGTCGGTCACCGGCCGTCCCATCGCCGCGGCGCGCGTCGAGGTCTTCCCCCTTCGCGATCCCGAGGCGGCCCGCGAGCGCCGCGCCGCGCAGGACGTCGAGGAGCGGCCCCTCGCCGGCGGTTCGACCGACGGGGCCGGCGTCTTCAGCGTCGCCGTCCCTCCGGGGACGACCGTGGCGATCGTCGCGGAGGCGAAGGGTCACGCGCGGTCTCGCCTCGGGCGGCCCGTCACGGTCTCCGAGGATCGCGACCTCGGCCGGTTCGATCTTCCCATGGGGCGCGCCGTCGGCGGCAAGGTCGTCGACGCGGCGGGCAAGCCGATCGCAGGAGCGGCCGTCGTGGGCTTCGTCGACCCCGGCACGCGGCGAGCCGGGGGCCTCCGCGGCTTCGCGCGCGCCTTCGCCTCGGCGTCCGCCCCACCCTTCCCCTCGTTCACGCGCACGGGAATCGACGGCTCGTTCGTCTTCCCCGCGGCTCCCGAGCGAAACCTCTCGATCCGCGCCTTCGCGCCGGGGATGGCCCCCGCGCTCGTCGAGGAGACGCGGTCGGCCGCGGGCGTCGTCATCCGGATGGAGGCGGGAACGCCGCTCGCAGGGCGCGTCATCTCCCCCGACGGCAAGTCGCCGATGGCGGGGGCGTGGGTCCTCGCGGGCGACGACGGCTGGGACGGCGCGACGAGGACCGGCGCCGACGGCGCCTTCAAGCTCGATCGGCTCAGAGCCGGCCCTCTCTCCATCACGGCCTCCCTTCCCTCCGCGGTGATCGCGGGCGAGTCGACGGGCTCCCCGCTCCCGCCGTCGTCCTTCTTCGCCCCCTCCTCGCCCTTCCGCGCGACCCTTCCCTCCCCCGCGGCGACCCCTCCTCTCGTGCTCAAGCTTCGCCAGGGGGGCGTCGTCCGCACGCGGGCCCTCGACGCGGAGACGCGCGAGCCGATCGCCGGCGTGCTCCTCTCGCTCGACGCGCCGGGAGAGGCGCTTCCGCGCCCCGCGACGACGCGGGGAAAGGGGGATGTGATCTTCCCGGGTGTTCCCGTCGGACGCGTGGAGATGAGCGCCGACGCCGACGGCTATCTCGACGAGGACGTCTCTCCCTTCGCGCTCGCCGCCGGGCAGACGCGCGAGATCAGCGTCGCGCTCAGACCCGCCGCGTCGATCGAGGGGACGGTCCGCGACAAGTCGGGGAGGCCGATCGCGGGGGCGACGGTGGACATCTCGGGTCCACCCCCGGGCGGCCTCAAGCTCCCGATCCCGATCTTCTTCCCGATCGGGATCGATCCGGTGACGACCGACGCGCAGGGGCGGTTCCGCATCGAGCCGCTGCCGGCGCGATCCGAGCTGAAGCTCAGCGTCACCTCGAGCGCCTTCGCGCCGTGGGACACCGCGGGGATTCACCTCCGCCCCGGCGAGCGGCGCAAGGGGATGGAGGTCATCCTCGATCCCGGCGAGGTGATCTCGGGGCGCGTCGTCCACGGCGACGGCACGCCCGTGCCGGGGGCCGCCATCACCGCGTCGCGCCGGCGCGAGGACGGCCCCGGCGGGATGGTGATCCGCATCGATACCGGCGGTGGCGGCGGCCGCCGGCGGGCGAACCCGATGGCGGGCGAGGCGCTCCCCGCCGTCGTCACGTCCGACGACGGCACCTTCCGCGTCCACGGCGTGACCGCGGGGGTTTGGTCCCTCGACGTCGAGTCGGACGGGTTCGCGCCGAAGAACGTCGCGGGGCTGAAGCTCGTCGAGGGAAGCGGCGCCGACGTCGGGGACGTGACGCTCGAGCCCGGAGCCGTCCTCTCCGGCATCGTCACGACGACGAGCGGCGAGCCGATCCCCTTCGCCCGCGGGCGCGTGACGAAGGAGTTCTCCCTCCTCGGGCAGTTCACGGCGGAGATCGACGGCTCGTTCCAGACCCGGTCGCTGAAGGCCGGCGAGGCGGTGACGCTGACCGTCGACGCGGACGGCTTCGGCTCCGTCGAGAAGGCGGGGCTCACGCCGCCGGCCGAGGCGCTGACGATCGCGCTCCCCGCGGCCTCGCGGATCTCGGGGACGGTCGTCGACAAGGAGACGAACCAGCCGATCCCCGATTTCTCGGTCTCTGTCTCGCGCAACCGGAACATGGGCGGTGGCATGGCGCGCATGGCGCAGGTGATGCAGGGGCCCGAGGCGGCGTTCCACGACGACGGCGGCGCCTTCACGATCGACGGCGTCGATCCGGGAAAGATCATGGTCTCCGCGAAGGCCTCCGGATACCGCGACTCCCAGGTGGCGGAGCTCGAAGTCGGCGAGGGGAAGGATCTGACCGGCGTCACGCTCACGCTCGACCACGCGGCCCACGTCTCGGGGACGATCGTCGACGGCCGCGGACGGCCGGTCTCGGGAGCGACGGTCGACAAGAAGGAGACCTCCGGCGGCGGCTTCGGGATGATGATCCGGGGAGGGGCGGGGCGTGGCGCGACGAGCGACGGCGACGGGAACTTCGTCCTCGACGGTCTGAGCCGCGAGAGGATGACCCTCTCCGTCACGCACGACGACTACGAGTCGTCGACGGTCGACGTGGACACGTCGCGCGACGTCGAGAACCTCAAGGTGTCCCTCTCGCGCGGCGGCTCGATCGCGGGGACGGTGCTGCACCAGGACGACGGATCCCCCGTGGATCGCGCCACCGTCACCGCCACCGCGGCGGGGAGCGATCGATTTTCCGGCGCGCGATCCGTGACCGCGGGCCCCGACGGTGCCTTCGCGATCGAGGGGGTCTCGGCGGGCCGGTACACGCTGCACGCGGAGGCGGCGGGTCTGACCCCCGCGGATCAGGAGGTCATCGTCGACGCCGGCGGGGCGCCGGCTCCGGTCGAGCTGAAGCTCGCCGGCGGGGTCACGCTGACCGGATCGATCACCGGGCTGAAGGAAGCGGATCTTCCGCAGTTCACCGTGCGCCTCGTGAGCGGAGGCTTCGGGAAATCGGCGGCGGTGGACTCCGAGGGGAAGTTCGAGATGAAAGGGCTTTCTCCCGGATCGGCGACCCTTCTCGCCAGCTCCGGGATCTTCGGCGGCAAATCGATGACGAAGGCGATCGACATCCCGAAGGGATCGGCCGCCGTCGAGGCGACGATCGAGTTCCCGCGCGGCAACCTCGTGAACGGGACGGTCACGCACGGGGCGGATCCGATCGCCGGCGCCTCGGTGATCTTCAGGAATGACGCGACGAGCGCCTCCACCACCGCGACCACCGACTCGGCGGGCCACTACTCCGCCGAGGATCTCGAGTCCGGGGACTACACGGTGAACGTCATGCAGTTCTCGACGGGTCTCAGCCACAACACGAAGCTGAAGGTCGACGGCGACGAGGACTTCGACATCCCGATGCCGGTTCGCACCCTCACGGGCCGCGTCCTCGACGCGGTGTCGGGCCAGCCGATCGAAGGGGCGGAGATCTCCGCTGGGAAGCCAGGAGAGACGGGCCCGCGGGCCGGGAGTGGCATGTACATGAGCCTGGGGGGCAAGAGCGCGCGCAGCGGCGCGGGGGGCGCCTTCAAGGTCGAAGGGCTCGAGGAGCGATCGTACGTCCTGACGGCGGAGAAGGACCACTACGCGAGCCAGCAGCGCAACGCCGTCATCGTGGACGGCGCGGAGCCGGGCGAGATCGTCTTTCAGCTCAAGCCCGGCGAGGAACTGGTTTTCCAGGCCAACGACTCCGCGTCCGGGCAGCTGATGACGAACATCTCCGCGATCGTGATGTCACCGGTGAAGGGCGATCCGCTCGCTCCAGGAGCGGTGACACCCGCGCCTCTCTTCCACAATCCTCTTTCGGCGGACGCCTCCAACTACTTCCACATCGACAGCCTGCGCGAGGGGACGTACGACGTCGTCCTCGGCGGCGGCGGCGTCGGGACGGAGACGATCCGCGATGTGACCATTCCGTGGACGAAGCACGAGCCGCTCACCGCGACGCTGGTCAAGGGGGAGTCGCTCGAGATCAACGTCTCAGGCCTCGCGCTCCATGACGCGGCGAAGGGCCTCTTGCTCGACGGAATGGACAAGCCCGTGGTGCCAAGCCTCTTCTTCGCCGATCCCGTTTTCACCGTGCGTCCCGGCGTGCCGACCATCACCCTGGGGGGCCTGAAGCCCGGCACCTACACCGTGAAGCTCGCCCTGCCGACCGGACAGCCCGCGCAGAAGTCCGTCGTGGTGAGCCCCGGCCAGAAGGCGACCGTGTCGTTCCCGTAGCCCCTGCGGATTGACCGCCGGGAGGCGGTATCTCTATCCTGCCCCATGGTCGGGACGCACCTCAAGAACTACCTGGTCGAGGAGCAGCTCGGGAAGGGCGGCATGGGCGTCGTCTACCGCGCCCTCGACACGAAGCTCAACCGCCGCGTCGCCATCAAGGTCCTCCCCCCCGAGCTGGTCAAGGACGAGGACCGCCGCCGGCGGTTCATCCAGGAGGCCAGGGCCGCCTCGGCCGTCACCCACCCCGCCATCGCCCAGATATACGAGATTGAAGAGGACGGCGACAACACCTTCATCGTGATGGAGCTGGTGGAGGGGTCGACCGTCCACGCTCTCGTTTCGAGGAAAGAGCTGGATCTCCCGTCGGCCGTCGAGGTCGGCATCCAGGTGGGGGACGCGCTGGCGCGCGCGCACGAGGCCGGCATCGTCCACCGCGACATCAAGCCCGAGAACATCATGGTCACGAAGGACGGCCACCCGAAGATCCTCGACTTCGGCCTGGCGAAGCTCCTCGACACGACCCCCGAGGCGGGGGCCGGGGCCGCCAGCATGATCGAGACGAAGGCGCGCACGCAGGCGGGGATGATCGTCGGCACGCTCGCCTACATGAGCCCCGAGCAGGCGCGCGGCCTCCAGGTCGACAAGCGATCGGACATCTTCTCTTACGGCATCGTGCTCTACGAGATGGCGACCGGGAAGCTGCCCTTCGACGGAGCGAGCGCCCTCGACACGATGCACGCCATCGCCTACGAGCAGCCCGCGCCGGTGACGACGCTGCGCGCCGATCTCCCCTTCTCGCTCCAGAAGGTCATCGACCGCTGCCTCCAGAAGAAGCCGGAGGAGCGCTACCAGGATCTCCGCGAGGCGGTCGTCGATCTGAAGAAGGTGAAGCGCGAGATCGAGACGGGCGTCTCCGGTGGGATGCCGGTCCTCGAGCGGGCGCGCGGGTGGTTCGGCGGGCTTTCCACGCGCGGCACGATTTACTTCGCCATCGGGGGGGCGGTCGTCGGCGGGCTGCTCGTCATGTGGCTCCTGAACGGAGGCGGACCTCGGAGCTGGACGGGGATCATCTTCCCCGTCGCCATCGCGCTCGTCCTCTTCCGGAAGGTGAGGAACCGGGGGCAGATCGAGGTGCGCCGCTTCGTGAAGAAGGCGTCGATGCTCAAGGAGGTGCAGCTCGTCACCTTCCACCGCGGCGAGTTCACCGTCGTCGCGACCAACCCTACCGCGAAGACGTACGTGAAGCTCAACGCCCTCCTCGCGCTGTCGAACACGAAGCTTTACCGCGGCGAGCCGATGACGATGGTCGTCCGCGACGCGGCCGACGAGGCCGCGACGAAGACGCTGCTGCAGTCCCCGGGCGTCCAGTTCGTCCGCGAGGAGCGGGGGGGCTCAGCCATCTCCCGGCGCGCCCGCAAGGGCGCCTGATGATCGGGAGGACCCTCTCCCACTTCCGCGTCGTCGAGAAGATCGGCGAGGGGGGGATGGGGATCGTCTACAAGGCGATCGACGAGAACCTCCACCGCCCCGTCGCCCTCAAGGTCCTCCCTCCCGAGTTCGCGGGCGACGCCGAGCGGCGCGCGCGATTTCTCCGGGAGGCGCGGGCCGCGGCCGCGGTCGCCCACCCGAACATCGCCGCCATCCACGAGATCGACGAGGCGGATGGAGTCGTCTTCATCGCGATGGAGTACGTCGAGGGGACGACGCTCCGGGCTCTCCTCGCCGGGAAGCCGCTTCCGCTCGCGGAGGCCCTGCCGATCGCCTCCCAGATCGCCGCGGCCCTCGATCGCGCGCACCGCGCGAACGTGATCCATCGGGACCTCAAGCCCGAGAACGTGATGGTGGGGCCCGACGGCGCCGCGAAGATCCTCGACTTCGGCCTCGCGCACTTCCGGGCCGAGCGCGCGACGACCGCCGGCCCGCTCGCGAGCGGGATGGCGACGACGCCCCTCGTCACGCTCGTCGAGGGCGGAGCCGCCGGCACCCCCGCGTACATGTCCCCCGAGCAGGCGCGGGGGCAGAGGGTCGACGCGCGGTCGGATCTGTTCTCGTTCGGTGTCGTGCTGTACGAGATGCTCACGGGAGCCCGCCCGTTCCACGGCGACACCTCCGTGGACATGCTCAGCTCGATCCTCAGGGACGCTCCGGCCGCGCCGTCGAAGCTCGCTCCTTCGCTTCCCGCCGGCGTCGACGCGATCGTCTCGAAGTGCCTCGCCAAGGAGCGCGACGATCGCTACGCCTCGGCGGCGGAGATTCGCGAGGATCTCGGGAAGCTCCTGCATCCGTCCGCCCCCGTCGCGCCGCGCGGCGGCGCGCTCGCCCGGAGGCTGGTGGCGGTCTTCGCCCTTCTGATGGCGGCGGCGCTCGCCGTGCGCATTTTCGATCCTCTCGGCTGGCGTCGTCCCGGCGCCGCGACGTCCGCGACCGCGCTCCACACGCTCGCGGTCCTTCCGTTCAAGTCGATCGGCGGCGGCGCTCCCGACGACCTCCTCGGCCTCGGCATCGCCGACACGATCATCACGAAGGTCAGCCAGATCGGGAGCCTGACCGTGCGCCCGACGAGCGCGATCCGCAGGTATGCCGCGGGGGAGGTGGACCCTCTCGTCGCGGCGCGCGAGCTGCAGGTCGACACCATCCTCGACGGATCGGTCCAGCGCTCCGGCGATCGGCTGAGGGTGAACGTGAATCTCCTCCGCGTGGGGGACGGCGCGTCGCTGATGGCCGAGAGCCTCGAGATGGGGTTCACGGAAATCTTCGCGATCCAGGACCGCGTCGCGCGCGAGGTGGCCTCTCGTCTCGAGGTCAGCTTGAGTCCCAGGGAGCGGGAGCGCCTCGCCAAGAAGTACACGGAGAGCACGGAAGGCTACGAGCATTACCTGCGAGGACAGCAGGCGTTCGAGCAGCGCGACATCTGGGTCGGCCAGAAACCGGTCATCGACTCCGCGATTGCCTCGTTCCAGCGCGCCATCGACGTCGATCCGAACTACGCCCTCGCCCGCGCGGAGCTGGCGCACGCGTACGCGTGGATGGGGCTTTACGTCGAGAGGCAGGTCGGGTGGATCGAGAAAGCCGAGAAGGAGCTGGACGAGGCGGCGCGGCTGGATCCGACGCTCGCGGAGATCCACGTCGTGCGCGGGGATGTCCTCTGGAGCGCCTACAAGGGGTGGGAGATCGCCGGCGCGGTGCGGGAGTTCCGGACCGCGGAGAGCCTCAACCCGAGCGTCGGTCATGCCGAGGCGGGAACGATTTTCTACCATCTGGGGCTCGAGGAGCCGGCGCTCCGTGAGCTGCGCCGCGCGATGGAGATCGATCCGCGCGGGTCGGACACGTTCGTGAGGCTGCGGGAGGGACTCATACTCCTCGGCCATCTCGACGAGGCGGTCGCGATGAGAGGCCCGAGCAACGCCGCCGGGACGAGGACGCTGGCCCTCATCTTTCAGGGCAAGCTCGACGAGGCGGAGGCGTCGCTCCAGGAGGAGCTCGCCGGAGATCCCGCGAACCCGTACGTGCAGAGCCAGGGGGCGATCCTCCTGGCCCTGCGCGGAAAGTTCGCCGAGGCCGAGTCGCGACTCCCGGCGATCGTCGCGAAGGCGGGATCGGGGAGAGCCTTCCACCACGTCGCGTACGCCTGCGCGCAGATCTACGCCCTCCAGGGCAAGGGGACCGAGGCCGCCGCCTGGCTCCGCCGGACGGCGGAGACCGGCATGCCGGACTACCCACTCTTCGCGCGCGACAAGCTCCTCGATCGAATCCGGAGCGATGCCGCGTACACTGCCTTCATGTCGGAGCTGAGGCCGAAGTGGGAAACGCTCCGGGCGGAGTTCGAGTGAGGCGCCAGGCGTCCGTATTAATCGAAGTCCTTACCGCGGCGCTTGTCTTTTTGGTTTCGACTCACGCGTCGGCGGCCACGCCGTCACCGGAGCACGCGCGCTACGTGCCCATCGTGCAGAGAGAGGGTGACGTCATCCGGCAGCCCACCTGGGGTGTCGAGTTGACGATTCCGAAGTTCACGCTCTGGAAGGAGAATCCGATGCAGGGGCGGCCGAACTACGTCCTTGCCGCGCAGAGCCAGCGAACCTGCGCGTTGAACCTCTCGATGTTCGTCGAGAACGACAAGGACGGCGTGACCCCCGAGGAGTGCCGCCGAGGCTACGCCGGGAATCCGGAGAAGCTCCGAGCGCGCAAGGACGTGACGCTGATTGACGCACCTTCCGGGCCGCTGACCTACTCGCGATTCGATCAGCAGGTGGCCCCCGGTGAGTCCCGCCTGACGATGAATCAACTCTATGGCTACTGGACCCGGGACAATCTGTGCTTCGAAGTGCACATCTCGTCACTCGGGTGTGACTCGGGGACGTTCACCGCCGAGGCGCTCCCGATCGTCGCCTCCGTGAAGATCGGTCCCGACACCGGCGCAACGCTTGAGACCGTCGCCCTTGCCCTCGGGGGCGGCCCGGACCCGGTCGGTTGGAAATCCCACGAGCTCCTGGGAGGCATCCGGCTGCACGGAGCGAAGCCATCCAGGCCCGGGGACGCGCGAAGATTCTACGAGGCCGCGCTCCGTCTGGGCAGCGCCTCGATCCCTCCTCTCGAACTCTACGACATCGAGGCCGGGATCGCGATCACGTGGCTGGAGGAGCACAAAGGAATCGAGGCCATTCCACATCTCGAGCGCGCGATCTCCGCCATCCGCTCTGATTCCGGAACCGACGGGGATTCGGACGCAACGCCCCGTCAGAATCTGCTCGACGAAGCACTCTACAACCTCGTGTGCGCTCATTCGCTGGCAGGAAACCCGGAGGCCGCTTGCTCCAGTGCGCGCGAGCTCCTCTCGCCGATGGACCAGGAGCATCGTCGCGCGAAGCTGAAGCAACTCAGGAAGGATGACGACACGACGACGCTTCTCAAGTCCGACTGCTACGACCATCTCCTGACGGATCTCGGCCTCGACTGAGACCCGGCGCGCCCCCTAGAATGCCCGGTCAGGGGGGAACCTTGACTCTCGCTCGCGAACTCCGCGTCCGATCCGACCGCTTCTCGCGCCTCGCCGCGTTCGTCGTCACCGGTGTACTGCTCGTCTCGGTCACCATGCCCAGCGCCCAGGAGAGCTCCGAGCCGGCCGTGGATCCGCGCGCGGCGGGGAAGTCCTTCGGCGCGCTCGTCCGCGATCTCGACTCGAAGAACTGGGTGCCGCCGTATTTCCCGGGCCGCGTCACCGTCTTCGACCCCGTCGAGGAGGACCGCCGCCTCCGCGCGATGGCCGCCGAGCCCGCGACCACGCTCGAGGTCGGGATGTACTCGTACAAGGTTTCGCCGAAGCGCGCCGAGGAGGGACGCCGGCTCTTCTACCTCTACGACTTCGGCACCGCCGACAACTGGCGCGCGAGCGAGCGTTACATGTTCTACGCCGCCGGCGCGACGACGGCCGAGGACCTCCGCTCGAAGTTCGGTGTCCTGATCGAGCCGCAGGGGCACCTGATAGGCCTGGTCGGCATGCCGAGCCCCGACGGCCGCGTCGACTACGGCTGGTCGTGCGCGCTGTGCCACGCCGCGATCGGCCCCGACGGCGCCGTCGTCGCCGGCGCGCCGAACCACGCGTACGACAACGGCCGCTTCCGGCACCGGGGGCTCGTCGAGCACATCCCCCACCCCGCGTTCGTGACCGCCGGGTACGTCGATCGCGACGTCCCCGTCGAGCATCTCATGACCCAGGGTCCCGGGCGGATGGACCGGAACGCAGACCGCGTCGAGAACCCGGTGAAGATCCCCCCCCTCTGGGGGCTCAAGGCGATCCGGAGCGGCCTGTACGCGAACGGGACCGGCGCGAACTTCTGGTTCGCCCTCGCGCGCCACAACGGAGGCGTTCACCCCGCATCGGAGTACATGGAGGCGCTGATCGCGTACCTGCTGACGCTCGAGCCGCCGCCGAACCCGCGGCCGAAGGGGGCGGCGGAGACGCGCGGCGAGGAAGCCTTCAGGAAGGCCGAGTGCGCGTCGTGCCACTCCGGCCCGTACTACACCAACGGCGAGATCGTCGCCATCGACGTCATCGGGACCGATCCGGCGCGCGTGAAGCAGGAGTTTCCGAAGGCGTACCGGGTGCCGACGCTGCGGCGGCTCGACCTGCAGCGGCTCTACCTTCACGACGGAACCGTCGCGTCGCTCGGCGATCTTTTCGCGCGGTCGCGCCTCTCGAAGGCGAAGGGGCACGCGTACGGCATCGACCTGACGGAAGAGGAGAAGAAGGATCTTGTCGCGTTCCTCCTCTCTATCTGAAGCCGCGCTCGTCGGGGCGCTCGCCCTCGTCGCGTCGCTCGTCCTGGCGCCCGTCGCCACGGCCCGCGCCGAGGGGGGCGCCCCTCCGCTCGCGCCGAGCGATCGCCTCCCGGGGGACGATCACACCTGGTGGTCGGGGGATCTCGTCGAAGCGCTCAAGCGCGCGGGATGGGAGCCGCGCTACTTCGACGGGACGGTGACCATCGTCCGCGACGGCTACCACCTCGATCTCGCGCGGAAGGCGCTCGCACAGCCGTCGACGAACGTCGTCGTCGGGCGCTTCACCTATCGGACGTCGCCGGCGCTCGTCGCGGCCGGGCGCGAGGTCTTCCACACGTACCATTTCGGCACGAACCGCTTCTGGGATTTCCGCCGCGCGATCGATTACGCGACCGGCGTCACCGACCCGGCGGAGTACTCGCGGCGGTTCGGGGTGAAGCGCGATCGCGAGGGGCGCTTCGTCGGCCTCGTGGGCGTGCGCGACGAGACGGATCACCTTTCGTACGGCCACGCGTGCGTCCTGTGCCACGCCTCGGAGGACGA
Source organism: Acidobacteriota bacterium (assembly GCA_016195325.1). Lineage (NCBI taxonomy): Bacteria > Pseudomonadati > Acidobacteriota > Acidobacteriota bacterium. The sequence goes on along the minus strand of JACPZX010000039.1, from coordinate 13,314 downwards.
GAAGGGGGATCTCGTCGACGGCCTCCCGAACCACGACTTCGACATCGGGATGTACTACGACGCGCTCCGCCAGAAGGTGAAGGACGGCGATCTCATCTTCCTCGGGGACGCGGGGCTCGACGTGCTGAGGCTCCAGGGGCCGGGGCGCACCGATCCCTCGATGGACTCGTTCTGGGCTCCGGTGAAGGTGCCGCACCTCTTCGCGCTGCACGCCTACGAGCGAGGGCTGAGGTCGAACGCCGACACGTCGGGGCTCTGGCTCCAGTGCTACCGGAACCTGAACGGCGACTACGCGGTCGACTCGGAGATCATGGAGGCGCTCATGGCGTACCTCCTCTCGCTCAAGGCGCCCCCCAACCCGAGGGTCCGGGGGGAGCTGGAATCGCGAGGGGAGGGGGTCTTCCGGAAGTCCGGCTGCGATCGCTGCCACGCAGGCCCGGCTTACTCCGACGGTCGGCTGATCGACTGGGAGGCGATCCGCACCGATCCCGATCGCATCCGGAACGGTTTTCCGAAGGGGTACAAGGTCCCGAGCCTCCTGCGCGTCGATCTCCTGAAGCTCCTCCTCCACGACGGCTCCCTCACGTCGCTCGAGCAGCTCTTCGATCCCGCACGGCTCCGCCCCGACTACCAGGCTCCCGGCATCCCCGCCGCTCGGCGGAAGAAGGGGGCCGGAGTCCCGGGGCACGAGTTCGGGCTCGCCCTCTCGGTGGACGATCGAAAGGCCCTCGTCGCGTTTCTCCGCACGTTGTAGATCGCGCCCCGGGTGGCGCCCCCTCGTGCCCGCACGTACAATCTCCCGCTTCGGTGACCTTCGTCCCGGCCGGGGCGGCCGGCCCCGTGGCGTATTAATAAGGTAGGGGTTCCGATTGGAGTGGATTCAGCAGATCTTCGCGACGGTCTACAACGTCCCCGAGCTCATCCGCTGGGGCGGGTATGTCGGCCTATTCGGGATCGTCTTCGCGGAGACGGGGCTCCTCGTGGGCTTCTTCCTCCCGGGTGATTCGCTCCTCGTGACCGCGGGGCTCTTCGCCGCGACGGGTGAGCTCGACATCACGCTCCTCGTCCTCTCGCTCTGCGTCGCGGCGATCGTCGGCGACGCCGTCGGCTACGCGATCGGATGGCGATCCGGCCAGGCGCTGTACAACCGGAAGGAGTCGTTCTTCTTCCGCCGCGAGCACCTGGTGAGGACGCGCGCTTTCTACGAGAAGCACGGCGGCAAGACGATCATCATCGCGCGCTTCATGCCCATCGTCCGCACCTTCGCGCCGGTCGTCGCGGGGGTCGGCGGCATGACCTACCGACGCTTCGCCACCTTCAACGTCGTCGGCGCCATCCTCTGGGTCGTGAGCATGACGATGACCGGCTATCTCCTCGCGCGCGCCGTCCCGAACATCGATCGCCACATCCACATCGTGGTCGCCGTCGTCATCGCCCTCTCCCTCCTCCCCGGCCTCATCGCCTACCTCCGCGAACGCCGCGTTCCGACCACCTGACCCGCGGCAAAGCGAACTGGACGCGGAGGCGATGGCCCGATCTGCTGGGCGGGGGCCCTGTGAGCGAACCGGGTACCCGCGAGCGTTCGGCGACACCTGATATCAATCAACGCCTTGCCGCGAGCGGGTGGCGAGCGAACCACGAGCGGCGCGAGCCGGCGAGCGCCAGTCTGCGAGATGAGGCGGCGCAATGTGCCGCCGAGGGGAGGCGAGCACAGGCGGAGCCTGAGCGCAGCCGTCCCCGACCAGCAGATCGGGCCGTCGCCTCCGCCTCACGATCGAAGTCCAGCCTCTCGTCCCGTCACTCGCTTGAATGCGGAGGCGGGCGCCGGTAGAGTGAACTCTTCCTGCACATCGCCGGGGGGATTCTCATGATGACGTCGTCGCGCGCGCGCGTTCTCGTGATCCTGTTCGTGCTGGCGCCTCTGGCGCAGACGGAGGTGACCATGGCAGCCGAGCCGAAGGCAGCGGCCGCGTCGCCGTTCCGCGCCCTCGAGGAGCGCTACTTCATCGAGTTCCTGAAGCGGAATCCCGTCACCGCCACGTACATCGGCGGCGACGCCTACCGCGCCGACCTCGCCGAGCTCGGCGCGAGCCTCCGCGACTTCTCGACCGTGGGGCTGCGCGACGAGGACGCGGTGTACACCCAGATCGACGGGGCGCTCTCCCAGCTCGCCCGCGGCTCGCTGACCCCCGACGAGGCGATCGACGCGGCCGTGATGGAGTCCCAGATCCGCTTCATGCACGCGCTGTCGCAGGAGCGGCGCCACCAGCTCCGCTGCATCGACACGTACATGGTCGAGCCCTTCCGCGGCGTGGACTGGCAGCTCCAGGGGATGACCCCCGCAGGGGACGGGGCCTACGGCACGCGCGACGAGTGGGAGCGCGTCGTGCGCCGCGTGCAGCGGATTCCCGACTACCTCGCGACAGCCCGCGCCAACCTGAAGGCCGGCGTCGCGGCGGGGAATGTCCCCGACTGGCGGATGATCGAGAAGGACGGCGTGGCGGGGGCGGAGGCCAACGCCGCCTACTTCGAGAAGACGCTCGCCGATCTGTTCGGCCAGCGGACCAGGGGGCAGGCTTTCGCGGCGTCGATGCTCCCGTCGCTCCGGAAGGCTGGGCTCGCCGCCGCGGAAGGCTACCGCGAGTTCCGGCGATTCCTCCTCGACATCTACTATACGAAGGAAGGGGCGAAGGCGCTCGGCGGTGCGGCCGAGATCCCGGGGACGGGGGTCTTCCGCACGCACGATCTCCTCAAGCCCGAGTTCCGGAAGGATCACTTCGCCTTCGGCGAGGCGGCTTACGCGCGCGCGGTGAAGGACAACCTGCGCGTCGCGAAGCCGATCGCCGCGCTCTACGACGAGGCGGACGGGCGCGTGCGGGCGACGCGCGACGAGCTCATCGCCGTGGCGAAGAGCGTGGCGACGGCGAAGGGGTGGCCCCTCACGTGGGGGGACGCCGCCTCGGACGCCGCGTCGACGCGCGCGGTGATGTCGAAGCTCGGCGACGACGCGCCGAAGGACGACGCCGAGATGATCGCGTGGTACCGGGCGAAGTCGTTCGATCTCGTGGAGTACGGGCGCAAGCACAGGCTCTTCGACATCCCGGCCGACTACAAGCTCGACGTCTTCGAGACCCCCGAGGTGCTGCTCGCGACGATCGACGGCGCGGCGTACTACCCGGCCCCCCCGTTCAAGAAGAGCGGCGTCGGCAGATTCTACGTGTCGCCCACCGGCAACGACGCCGCGCACCTCCGGGAGAACAACAGGTCGTCTCTCGCCGATCTGTGCGCGCACGAGGGGTTCCCCGGCCACGACTGGGACGCGCAGTTCCTCCGCACGAGGATGGGCGCCATCGGCAACGTCCGCTGGCTCACGCCGGGGGCCGTCGAGGACTCCTCGTCGATGTGGTTCGACAGCATGCGGACCGAAGGGTGGGCGCTGTACGGCGAGGCGCTGATGGCGGAGCCGCAGGAGGGAGCACCCGAGGGCGTCTACTCGCCGGAGGAGCGGATTTACCAGCTCCAGGGTCTGCTCCTGCGCGACGCGCGCGTGCGGGTGGACATCGGCATCCACACCGGGCGCATGACCTTCGACGAGGCGGTCGACTACTACACGACGAACGTCGACTTCTTCGCGGGGGCGTGCGGGAAGGGCGATCCGGAGAGCCGGGCTTCCTGCGAGACGGCGACGCGCGCGATGTTCCGCTACTCGAAGTGGCCCACGCAGGCGATCACCTACCGTATCGGGAAGCAGGAGATCGTCGACCTGCGCGAGGAGGTCCGCCGCATCCAGGGGGACAGGTGGAACCTCCGGGCGTTCCACGAGAAGGTGCTCGGCGCCGGAGCGATCCCCCTCGCGTTCGCGCGCCAGTCGATTCTCGAGTGGGCGAGATCCGGAACTTGAGACCGCCCCGCTGACATGGCCTCGCCCCCGATGTTCGAGGAGATCCGCGCCCACGTCGCCGACAGCGTCGGCCTCGCCCCGGCAGGTGTCCGTGACGACGAGACGCTTCTCGGCGGCCTCCTCGACTCGATCGCGCTTCTCACTCTGGCCGCCCGCCTCGAGTCGGCCTACGGCATCACCATCGACGGCCACGAGATCGACCCCGACAACTTCGGGACGCTGGGGGCAATCTCCCGCTTCGTCGCCGCGAAGACGAGCAGGGGATGAAGCGCCGCGCCTTCACGCTGCTCTTCGTCGCGCTCCTGCCCGTCCTCGCCGCCGGGCTGGCGCTCCACACCCTGGGGTGGCTCGCGCTCTCCCGCGTCGAGGGGTCCGACTTCGCCATCATCTTCGGCTTCTTCTTCGCGGGGGCGTGCGCCGCCACGGCCTTCCCCGAGCGACGGCTCGCAATCCTCCTCGCGATGACGCTGGGGCAGATCGTCGCGCTCCACGGCGCCCTCACCGCGGCGGGGGCCGTCGCGATCTGGGTTCTCTTCGTGGCGGTGGTGAGGTGGCGCGCGTCGAACTGGCTCCGGCTACCGGCGATCCTCGCCGTCGCCTCCGCCCCGGCGTGCGTCGTGCCGTTCGGCTATTCCGGCGACCTCATCCAGATCGTCCTTCTGAGCCACGCCATCCCGGGGCTCGTCCTGCGCGGCGTCCTCATCGCGTACGAATCCACCCGCAAGAGCCGCCAGCTCGAAGGGATGGGTTTTCTCGAGAGCCTGCTCTACGTCGCGGTCGGGCCGCTTTCGGCTCTCTCGATGATCCCGATCGGCTGGACGGCGCTCCGCCGGGGGTTCCGGCTCGAGCTCGATCCCGTGCTGATCAGGAAGGGGACCCGTCAGATCGCGCTCGGCTTCGCGTACCTGCTCGTGAGAAACATCGCGGTCGAGCACGGCTGGTTCCCCGACGAGGCCGACATCTACGCGGCGCGCCGGGATCTCAATGCCGTCACGGCCCTCGCGGCCTGCCATCTCGTGCTCCTGCGGCTGTTCCTCGACGTGACGGGAAACGTGCACCTCGTGATCGGGATGCTGCGCGTCCTGGGGTTCGACCTGGCCCCCGGGAGCGACCGGCCGTACCTCGCGAAGAACATCCTCGAGTTCTGGAGGCGGTGGAACACGTACTACCGCGAGTTCCTGACGACGCTGGCCTACTACCCGATCGTGATGTCCCTGAAGGCGAGGCCGTTCCTCGCGATCGCGATCGGCGGGCAGGCGACGTTCCTCCTGATGGGCTTCGCGCACGTCTTTCGCGAGCTGGTGTGGCGGCCGCAGCGTGCGTCCCTCCGGGGTACCCTCGGCGACATGTCGGCGTCGATCGCGTACGGCATCGTCGTCACGGCCTGGATGCTCAAGGAGGCGTGGAGCGCGCGGAGGCGTCGCGCCGCGGGTCTCGCGCCCGCGCTGCCGCGCCGCATGTCCTTCGCGCGAACCCTGGTCGCCGCCGCGGTGACGACCAGCGCCCTCGCTGTCATCATGGTGATGTTCACGAGACCCGCCGGCTACGCACGGTCCGCGTCGGTGGAGCTCCTGGCGGCATTCCTGCGCGCTCCCCACCGGTAGGCGTCGCGCCGGGAGCGCGTCGGGGCCCCCCCGAGGAGTCGACAACGTGCTCTGGAGAATGCTGAAGGCGACCGCAGCCGCTCACGCGAGCCTCGTGGCCTTCCGCGACGCGCGCGAGGAGGTGACCTTCTCGCGGCTCGTCGAGGACGCGGCGTCGGTCGCGCGGAGTCTCGGCGCCCGCGGCGTGGAGCCGGGAGATCGCGTCGCCGTCGTGCTGAGAAACGGCGTGAGCCTGGCGCGCGCCCTCGCCGGCATCCTCGCGCGCGGCGCGGTCGCCGTCCCCCTGAGCCCGATCCTCATGGGGCCGGAGATCGCGCGGTGCCTCGTGGCCTCGTCGCCGAAAGCGGCGATCGCGGAGAGCGATCTGGCGCCCGCGGCCACGGCCGCCCTGGAGTCGGTCGGAATCGGCGTTCGCCGGCTCCTGCCCCCTCCCGGCGCGGCCATCGGCTCGATGCCGGGGGCCGCCGACCCGCCGCTCGTTCCGGGACGGCCGGCGTTCGACCTCTTCTCGACGGGGTCGACGGGGTATCCGAAGCGCGTCAGCCGAACCCACGCCATGCTCGCGGCCGACGCCGGCGCGTACCAGGCGGTGGCGGACCTCGGCCCCGGAGACGTCATCGCCGGGGTGGCGCCGCTCTTCCACTCGTACGGCCTCTCGTGCGTCTTCTCGTCGGTGCTGGCGAGCGGCGCGTCGGCCGTTCTCTTCCCGGAGTTCGACGGCGGGGATCTCCTCCGCGAGATCACCGACCGGCGGTGCACGATCTATCCCGGCTCCGCCTTTCACTTCAGCCTCCTCGCCGAGATGACGCCGCGCCCCGGCACCGACCTCTCCTCGCTGCGGCTCTGCTTCTCCTGCGGGCTGGGCCTTCCCGAGGCGGTCGAGCGGAGGTTCCGCGCGCGCTTCGGCGTCCCGGTCCACCAGATGTACGGCGCGACGGAGTGCTCGTCCGCCACGATGAACCTCGAGGGGGATCACGAGGCGCTGATCGAATCCTCGGGGCGGGCGCTCCCCGGTGTCTCGGTCCGGATCGTGCGCGAGGACGGGAGCGGAGCCCCCGAAGGCGAATCCGGTGAGGTCGCGGTGTTCGGCCCCGCCGTGGCGGCGCGCTACGAGGATCTCCCCGCGCTCTCGTCGGAGACGTTTCGCGGCGGCTGGTTCCACTCGGGAGATCTCGGAAGCCTCGACGCGGACGGGAATCTCCGGATCACGGGCCGCCTCAAGCTCATGATCAACGCGGCTGGGAACAAGGTCGACCCGCTCGAGGTCGAGAGGGTGCTGGGGGAGCACCCTGCCGTCTCCGAGGCCGCGGTCGTCGGCGTCTCCGGCCCGCACGCCGTCGAGCTCGTGAAGGCGGTGATTGTGAGGCGCGCTCCCGTCGACGAGCGGGCGCTCCGGGACTTCTGCCGGGAGCGCCTCGCGCCGTACAAGGTCCCGCGCCTCTTCCAGTTCGTCGATCGGCTCCCGCGCTCGCCGACCGGAAAGCTCCTCCGGAAGGATCTCCTGGACTGACCCGCGCCGCCGCCCGGCTCAGCGCCGGGGGTGGTTCGGGTCGACCGCTGCGGGCCCGGCGGGCGGGGGTGCCGTCCCCGTCGCCGGCGCGTTGGGATCGGCGGCCGGGCGCGCCGAGTGGGAGCGGGCGCTCTCGGCCTCGGTGCCGACGTTGAAGAAGCGGTACGAGCGGTACCGCAGCATGAGGCTCTCCTCGAGCCCCATCTCTCCCGAGCGCGTGTAGACGCTCTTCTCGATCACCGTCTCGGTGGGGTAGGAGAGATCCTCGCTCTCGAACCCGAACGCGACCTCGAGGGTGCGGCTCTTCGGGCGCCCGGCGAGAGGGACGCCCATGATCTGGAACGAGCGCTGGTACTTCAGCTTCTCGGCCGCAACGCGCCCCGCCTGCCCGGACGGCTCGGCCGAGATCGACACGAGGTTGAGCGTGCTGCTGTCCACGCTCGCCAGCCCGCTCCACCCGCCGATGTCCGACGTTCCGGGCAGAGCCGCCCATCCCGTGAACTCGAGCTGCAGCAGCAGCCGGTACCCCTTCAGGATTTTCCCGGCGATCCTGAAATGGAACTTCCCGTGGTTCTCGGCGGCGAAGATCTGGGACCAGGCGTACGACGGCGGTATCTCCAGCTCGAGATCGCGCGTGGACCGCCGCACCGGCTTCCCGTTCTCCTCGATGATGTCGCGCACCTCCCCGAGGCGCCCCGAGACCTCGCTGCGCTCGAACAGGTAGTCGTACAGCTCGCGCCGGCGGTTCTTGAACGTCCCCCGCTCGGCGTCGTACGAGCTCTTCACGAGCGACTCCTCGCAGGTGAAGCCCAGCGCCCTCTTCCTGTATTGATCCGCCCTCGCCGCGAGCTTCTCGAGAAGGGCCGCGAGGTCGGCGTTCTGGGCTTCGGGCGACGCGTCCGGCGCGATCGAGGGGTCGCCCGGGGAGGCGGCCGGGGAAGGAGAGGGCGCCCCCACGCAGACGAGCAGAACGGCGAAGGTGAGGGCTGCCCGGCGATCTTTCATCGTCCCGCGATCTCCCGGAGTGGCTGACGTCCGTGCATTCTATCATTGCACTTCCGCGCGTCTTGATCGCGCGGGGGCGCCGGTCGTATGATGCGCCCAATTCTGGATCACCCCAGGCGGGGTCAACCCCCCGCGCCCCTGCCGGATCGATTCGCGAACCACGTCGCCGCCGACCCTTCGGGCGGGATGGACCGCCGGATGACGCGAGACTTTTACGAAGTGCTCGGAGTGAAGGCGGGGGCCTCGGAGGGCGAGATCCGCAACGCCTACCGGAAGCTCGCGAAGAAATGGCATCCCGACGCGAACGCGGGGAGCAAGAAGGCCGAGGAGACGTTCAAGGAGCTCTCCGAGGCGTACCAGGTGCTCATCGATCCGGAGAAGCGCGAGCGCTACGACGCGCTGCGCTCGGGCGGCCACTTCTCCTCGCCCAACGGCCCGATGCGCGGGGATTTCCGCGGCTTCGACTTCGCCGGCGCAGAGTTCGGGGGAGATCTCGGCGGGCTCTTCTCGGATCTGTTCGGGCGCGCCGGCAGCGCCGGCCAGGCCCCCCGGCGCGGAGAAGATCTCGAGTACGAGGCGTCGATCGATTTCGAGGAGGCCATCCGCGGGACGAAGCTCACCGTGCCGCTCGCCCGCAACGTCACGTGCCCCGTGTGCCGGGGGACGGGGCGGGCTCCGGGTGCATCCGCCCGCGATCGCGGGGCGTCGTGCCGCAGGTGCGGCGGCAAAGGCCTCGTGAGGTCGAGCGAGACGATCACCGTCGGCATCCCGGCCGGGGCCGACGACGGGTCGCGCGTGCGCGTCGCGGGGAGCGGTGAGGGAGGCCGGCGCGGCGGGCCCGCCGGCGATCTCTACATCATCCTCCGCGTCAAGCCTCACCGGTATTTCCGGCGGGAGGGGGCCGACGTCCTCCTCGATCTCCCGCTGTCGTTCAGCGAGGCGGCGCTCGGCGCGAAGGTCGAGGTCCCGACGCTCGATGGCCGCGCTTCGCTGACGATTCCCGCGGGAACCCGGAGCGGCCAGAGATTCCGGCTGCGCGGCAAGGGGGCGCCCGCGCGGGACGCCCATCCGCGGGGCGATCTCATTGCGGTGGCGGCGATCGTGCCGCCGAAGAGCGACGCGCGCGCGAAGCGTCTGCTCCAGGAGCTCGCCGATCTCGGCGTGGAAGATCCTCGGGGTGATCTCGACTGGTAGGAGGAGCGATGGACAGGCCGTTCACACTGACCCGGCACGAGCCCGAGCAGAGGAAGATGCGCCTGCACCACCCGGCGCCGGCGGCGGGCGCGCGGAAGTCGGCGCCCGTCGAGAAGACGTTCGCGGAGGAGTTCTACTACCGCAAGCAGATGCAGAACCGCACGCGCATGGTCCTGCGCCTCGTCGACGGCGAGGAGGTGCGCGGGTGGATCGAGTGGTACGACCGCGACTGCCTGAAGGTCAACCGCGAAGGGGAGCCGAACCTTCTCGTGATGAAGCGCTACGTGCGCTACATGTACAAAGCGGATGAGGAGAACGGCGGCCGCGAGTCCGATTCCTGAAGCTCCGGCACTTCGTCCTTCTCGCCCTCCTCGCGGCGGTGTGCTACATCCCGTCGCTCGGCGGGCCGTACGTCTATGACGACGTCACCGAGATCCAGACCAACTCGAGGGCCCACCGGCTCGACGAGATCCCGTCGCTCCTGACGACCGAGTTCTGGTACGGGGAGCGGGGGAAGGGGATCCTTTACAGGCCGGTGACCGCGGCGACGATCCCCGTCCTCTTCTCCGCCGGCGACGGAAGCCCCTGGCCCTTCCACGCCGCCAACCTCCTCCTCCACGCTCTGACGACGTGCTTCCTCGCCGCCGCGATCTTCCGGCTGACGGGCCGGCGCGTGACGGCGATGGCGACGGGCCTTCTCTTCGCGCTCCATCCGATCCACACCGAGGCGGTGGCCTGGATCTCCGGGCGCTCCGAGCTCCTCTTCGCGAGCGCCGGCGCCGCCGCGTGGCTGTGGCACCTGCGCGCCCGGGAGGGGAGCCGGGGCGGGGCGATCCTCGCGCTGGTCTTCCTCGCGCTGTCGCTCGGATCGAAGGAGACCGCGGTCGCCTGGCTCCCGATCTTCTTCGCGGCCGATTACTTCTTCCCCCCGCCGCGGGCGGAAGGGGGGCCCGAGGCGGGCGGCCCGGCCTTCCCCCGGGGGCGTACGCTGCGGCTCCACGCGGGGTACGCCCTCCTGGTCCTTGCCTGGATCGCTGCGCGCTACCTGGTACTCGGCCAGCTCGGCCGCCGCCCCGAGGAGGGGGCGCACTTCCTGAACCCGCTCGAGGGGGAGCCGTGGTGGCCCGCGGCGCCGTTCACGTCGCTCCGCGCGCTCGCGTTCGCCCTCGAGCTTCTCGTCCACCCCGCGGGCGGCTGCATCGACTACGGGTACCGCCAGATCCCTCTCGCGACGGGCCTCGCGCACCTCGACGTCGCGCTGGCGATCGCGGCGGTGGCGGCCGCCGCCGTGTGGGTCGTCCTGGCGGCCCGTCGCGCCGACTCCGGCGCCGGCGCGCGCGTCGTGGCCCTCGCGCTCGTGATCTTCGCCGCCGCGTGGATCCCCGTGTCGAACCTCCTCATCCCCTCGGTCTCGATCCTCGCCGAGCGCAACCTGTATCTGCCATCTCTCGCGGTGTGCCTCCTCGCCGCCCTCCTCTTCGAGGAGGCTTCGGCGCGGCTCCCTCGCGGCCGGACGCCGCTCCTCTCGATGGGCGTGCTGATCGTGGCGGCGGGGGGCGCGTCGACGATCGCGCGCGCGCGCGTCTTCCTCGACGCGGCCGCGCTCTTCCGCAACAACACCGAGGTCTGCGGCGAGAGCGCGCGCGGCCACTTCCTGTACGGCGCCGCGCTGATGGATCGGGGGCTTCCGCGGGAGGCCGCCGAGTCGTACGCGCGCGCGGTGGCGATCGCCCCGGCCTACGTCGACGCCCGGGCCGATCTGGCCCAGGCCGAGGCGCGGCTCGGCCGCGCGGATCGGGCGAAGGAGGCGGCGCGCGCCGCGGCCGCCCTGCCGTCGCGGTCGATCGAGTCGCGCCTGGCCGTCGCCTCCGCGCTGGCCGCGGCCGGCCTCGGCGACGAGAGCGGTCGGCTGATGGAGACGATTCGCGCCGAGAGCCCCGAGGATCAACGCGTGCTCTTCATCGACGCGCAGCTCGCCCGCGGGGCCGGACGGAGCGCGGAGGCCCTGTCGCTCTTCGATCGCATCCGGTCGCTCTACCCCGGGAGCCCCGTCGGGGCCGACGGGCGAGGGGCGGTCCTCCTCGACCTGGGCGACCACGCGTCGGCGCGCGCGTCCTTCGACGCGGCGCTCACCCTCGACCCCTACGATGCCAACGCGCTGTACAACCTCGGCTGGCTGGCCCTCGGGACGGCTCACTCGGGGGGCGGGGGGTGGGACGACCCGGTTCGCTGGTTCCGCGCGTATCTGAGAATCGAGCCCGAGAACGCTCTCGGGTGGATGCGGCTCGGCGAGGCGCTCGAAGGGGGGGGTCGGATCGCCGAAGCCGGTGAGGCCTTCCGGGCCGGAGTGGCGGCTGTCCCGGGGCACGCCGCCCCTGCGAAGGCGCTGGCCGATTTTCTCGCCCGCCATCCCTGAGACGCCCCGGCGGCGGGCTCAGGCCGACTCGGCCTCGGCCTCCTCGGTCAGGACGATCGGAGGGGGAAGCCCTCGCGTGGCGTACCTCAGGTTCATGCGCCCCTGGAAACAGTTGGCGCAGTCGGGGTGCGTCTGGTTGGCGTGCCGGTAGTTGCAGTCCTCGGACGGGTACCAGACCTCGAACTTCCAGCAGTAGAAGTCGTCCCGCGGCCCGCGGGCCCCTGTCGCCATCGCCTCGGTCCCCTCCTCCCCTTCGAGAGAGCCGCTAACTCTACGCCCGCCGGAGGAGGTGTCAAGGAATTCTTGGAGATCGGAACCCCGGCACGGTCGTCATCGTATGAGGGTCCGTCACGAAGCAAGATCGGGGCCCGGACTGACTCGGATCGAACCCACCGGAACCGGATCTCAACCGAACCGCACGGAGGCGTACCCCATGGCACCCATGATTCCCCCCCCCCGTCGACGTCGCCGCCGCTGGCTGTGGGCGACGCTGACGTGCGTCGTCGTCATCGGCCTCGCGGTCGGATACTACGCGAACGGAAGCACCGCGCGAGGCAAGAGCGGCATCGGGGTGGACGATCTCGATCTCCGGGTGGGGAAGGCATCGATCTCGGACATCCAGGTGGCGGTCAACGAGGTCGGGACGATCGAGCCGCTCGTGAAGGTCGATGTGAAGTCGACGCTCTCCGGCAAGGTCACGGATCTCATCGTCCGCGAGGGGGACCGGGTGAAGAAGGGACAGGTCCTCGCCCGCGTCGAGCCCGACGTGAACCAGGCCCAGACCCTCTCGGCCGTCCGCTCGGAGTTCAACATGGCCGAGATTCGCGCGAACGACGCGAAGCGCGTCCTCGAGACCAACACGCGCCTCCACGAGGAGGGGTACCTCTCGGACGAGGCCCTCAAGGACTTCAAGCTCAAGTTCGACACCGCGATGGAAGACCTCGAGTCGGCGAAGACCAAGAACCGGATCGTCGAGGAGAGCGGCGTGCCGCTGTCGGGCGAGATCTCCACGTCGCAACGAGTGAATCTCATCTCCCCCATGGACGGCTTCGTCATCAAGAGGAACGTCGAAGTCGGCCAGACGGTGACCTCGGGAGTGTCGTCGTTCAACGAGGGGACGATCATCTACACCGTCGCGGACTTGCAGTCGATGCTCATCAAGGCGTCCATCAACGAGGTCGACATCGGCCGCGTGCGATTGAGCCAGCCCGTCGCCATCTCCGTCGACGCGTTCCCCTACAAGCACTTCGACGGAACGGTCACCCACATCTCGCCGGCGGCCCGGCAGAAGGACAAGATCAAGGTCTTCGACATCGAGATCACGCTCAAGGACCAGGTCCCCGACTTCCGCGCCGGCATGACCGCCAACATCGAGGTCCGGGGCGAGAAGGCCGCCGACGCGCTGGCGGTGCCGGTCGAGGCGATCTTCAAGAAGAACGATCGCGAGCTCGTCTACGTGGTCAAGGGGACCTTCGACGAGCCGAAGGAAGGCGAGAAGAAGCTCCGGAAGACCAAGTCCGGGAAACTCGACGTCTCCGAGGGATGGCAGCGCTTCTTCGAGGAGCGCGAGGTGAAGGTCGGCCTCGTGAGCCTGGAGAAGGCCCAGATCCTCGAGGGGCTCAAGACCGGCGTCGAGATCGCGCTCGAAGACCCGACCCGCCCCCGGCAGATCGACGAGAACTAG
>JACPZX010000038.1 GCA_016195325.1 Acidobacteriota bacterium | reverse complement strand
TGTGGAGGGGATCACCTTCGAGATATACGGGCTGATGTAGCCGGCGAGCGCGGCGGCCGCCGTCCCGACGGGCGACCCTCCCGCCGCGCCGGGCGCCCCCCCGGCCGCCCCGGCGGGGGCTCCCGACGCGCCAACCGGAATCGTCATCGACGCGCGCGGCACGGGGCTGACCCCCGCGCTCCTTCCTCGCGTCGTGGACGAGTCGGGAGCGGTCATCGCGTCCCCTGACACGGTCGACGTCCAGGCGCTGCGGAACATGGGGATGGCGTCGTACGCCACGCTCCCCGGATCGCTCTCGTCCTTCCGCGAGCGGATCGGGGATCGCCCGATGTGGCTGAAGGCCTCGTTCGCGCCGGGAGGGCCGACCTCCGCCCCCCCCGCGATGCCGGCCCCCGGGCCGGACCCCCTCGCGCAGAGGCGCGGACCCCGACCGTACCGGATCAAGGCGGGCGGCGCCGCCGGAGCTCTCAAGGCCGACATCGTCCTGAGCCGCGCGGACGCCGACAGGCTCGAGGCGGCGGGGGGGAAGAACCTCCTGAAGGACTGCCGCGTCATCATCCTCGTCGAGAGCCCGGTCGGCGGCGTCGAGGGGGTCCGGGGGCCGCGGCTGCGGCGATGGCCGCTCGAAGGCTGACGCACGGCAGGATCCGCGCCCAGGGGGCGCTGATCGCCCTCGCCGTCGTCGGCGCGACGGTCGGCCTCTGGCGAGCTTCGGCGTTCGCCCGCGCGGAGTCGGCCCTCGTCGACGCGCGCTTCCAGCTCCGCGGGCCGCTCCCGCCCCACGCCGACATCGTCCTCGTCGGCATCGACGAGGAGAGTGCCGCGCACTTCGGCCGGCGCGTGTCGTCCATCACGCGATCCGAATACGCGCGGGCGGTCACGAACCTGACGCGCGCCGGCGCCTCGCTGGTGGTCGTCGACGTCGTCTTCGCGCGGGAGGACCCGGTGGCGGCGGAGGACGCGGCGCTCGAGCAGGCGCTCCGCGAGTCGGGGCGCGTCCTCCTCGTCGCCGACGTCTCCGAGACGAACACCGCCTACCCGTTTGCGGGGCTTCGCGCGGAGGAGATCGGCGAGGGGTTCATCAACCTCGTTCCCGACGACGACGGGGTCGTCCGTCGCATCCCTCCGCCGCGGATCACCCTCGTGGGGGACGACACGACGATGGTCCTGCCGATCGCCGCCGAGGCGGCCGTCGCGCGCGCCTTCCCCGAGGGCCCACCCGAGGTCGCCATCGAGGCGGGGACCTACGCCTTCGGGGGGCTCCGGCTCGAGACCTCCGGAACCGGCATCCTGATCAACTTCGCGGGCCCCCCCGGCACCTTCCCGAAGATCCCCCTCTGGCGGGCGATTGAGGGCGATCTTCCTCCGGATGTCGTTCGCGGGAAGATCGTCCTCCTCGGGTCGATGCACCCGCTCCAGCACGACCAGTTCACCGTCCCCTTCCACGGCTCGCGGATCGCCGCGACGACTTTCCGGGAGCGCACCGAGGTGAGCGGCGCCGAGATGTACGGCATCGAGATCCACGCCCACGCGCTCGACACGATCCTCTCGCGCCGCCCTCTCGTCGCGTGCGACCGCAATCGGCAGACTCTCTTCTTCGTCGCGCTCGGCGTCGCGGCCGGGCTCGTCTTCGTGATCCTGAGGCTCAAGCCCTGGCCGGCGGCCGTCTCGGCGATGCTCGGGCTCGCCGGATGGGCCCTCGCGGCGCAGGACCTCTTCACGGCGCGCGGATGGGTCGTGGACCTCGTCCCGGGGGCTCTTCTGATCGGCGCTCCGTTCGTCACCGGCCAGATGTGGCACCGCGCGCTCGACCTGCGGCGCAAGCGCGAGATCGAGGGGCTCTTCGGACGCTACGTCTCTCCGGCGGTCGCCGGCCTCATGATCAAGGACCCGACGCTCGTGAAGCTCGGCGGGCGCAAGGCGACTCTGACGATCTTCTTCTCCGACATCCGCGGCTTCACGTCGATGTCGGAGACGCTCCCCCCCGAGGAGGTCGCGGCGCTCCTCCAGGAGTATTTCACCGAGATGACGGGGATCGTGTTCAAGCACGGCGGCACGCTCGACAAGTTCATCGGCGACGCCATCATGGTCTTCTTCGGGGATCCGGTGCCGATGGACGATCACGCCGAGCGCGCGGTCCGGATGGCCCTCGAGATGCGCGAGGCGATGGAGCACCTCAAGGAGACCTGGCGATCCCAGGGAAGGCGGACGTTCGATCCGGGGATCGGGATTAACACCGGCGACGTCTTCGTCGGGAACACCGGCTCGGCGCGGCGCGTCTCCTACACCGTCCTCGGCGACAATGTGAACCTCGCCGCGCGGCTCGAGGCGAACGCGAAGGCGGCGCAGATCCTCGTCAGCAGGGCGACGCGCGACGCGATCCCCGACATCGATCGCAAGTTCGTGGTCGAGCCGCTGCCGCCGATCACCGTGAAGGGGAAGGCGCAGCCGGTTGCGATCTTCCAGGTGACGGGGGTCAGGTCGGCGCCTTCCCCATGAGCTTTCTCAGGTTCTCCCGGTGGCTGCGCGTGAGCGTTAGCTCCTTGCCGCTCCGCACGCGCACGACGTACTCGCCGGTGAACCACGGGCGCAGCTCGACGATGAAGCCCACGTTCACGATGGCGGACCGGTGGATGCGCATGAACTGCGCCGGATCCAGGCGGGCCTCGATGCCGTTCATCGTCTCGCGCACGAGATGCGTGGCGCCCGGGACGTGCAGCCTCACGTAGTTCCCCTCGGATTCGATCCACTCGATCTCGTCCACCCGGACGAAGGAGATCCGCCCGTTCGTCTTCACCGGGATGCGCCTCGGCCCCGGGTCCGGGCGATCGACCCCGGCGAGAAGCCGTGCCATCCGCTCGGCGGCCTTTAGGCCCATGTCCGCCGCGAGGCGGGCTCTCGCCGCGGCGACGGCATCCCTGAAGCGATCCTCTCGAATCGGCTTCAGGAGGTAGTCGAGCGCGTGCGATTCGAACGCGCGGACGGCGTACTCGTCGTAGGCCGTCACGAAGACCGTCAGGGGCAGCTTCGAACCCCTCGCGGTCAGCCCGGCGAGCACGTCGAACCCTCCCGCCTCGGGCATCTGCACGTCCAGGAAGACCAGGTCCGGCCGGAGCGCCTCGATGGACCGGATGGCCTCGACCCCGTCGCCCGCCTCGCCGACGATCTCGAGGGAGTCCACGAGGGCCGCGCTCGAGCGCAGCGCCTCGCGCGCCAGATCCTCGTCGTCGACGATGAGGCATCGCAGCGGGCCGCTCACGCGGGAGCCTCCCCGGAGCGGAACGGGATCTCCAGCCGGAGATCGGCCCCCCCTCGATCGCGGTCCACCAGCCGGAGCTCGTAGGCGTCGCCGTAGAGCTGCGAGAGGCGGGAGCGGGCGTTGCGGAGTCCGATCCCCGAGCCCGTGGCGGGCGGCTCCGCGACCGCTCCGGGCGGGCCGTCGTTGCTGATCGTGATCAGGAGCCGCCCCTTGACGCACTCGGTGGCGAGCGCCAGCGTGCCGCCGGCGCGCATGCGCGCGATGCCGTGCTGGATCGCGTTCTCCACGAGCGGTTGGATGATCATGTTGGGGACGCGTCCCGCGAGGCTCGCGCGGTCGACGTGGATCTGCACGTTGAGCCGCTCGCCGAACCGCATGCGCTCGATCTCGAGGTACGCCATCACGAACTCCAGCTCCTCGCCCAGCGGTATCTCGTTCCGCCCCGAGTGGGCGAGCGCCGTGCGCAGCAGATCGCTGAGCCTCAGGAGCATCTCGCGGGCGGTCTTCGTGTCCCGGGTCATCAGGGTCGAGATGCCGTTCATCGCGTTGAACAGGAAGTGAGGCTGGAGCTGAAGCTTCAGGACCTGGAGCTCGTACTCCGCCATCTGCCGCCTCAGGTCCGCCTCGTGCAGCTCGCGGCGCCGGGACTCCCGGTGGTACTGAAGGGCGAGCGCCGTCGTCGCGATGCTCGCGTACATCATGAACTGCTCGAACAGGTTCGAGCGGAACAGCGCTCGGGCCGTCTCCCACGACACCGGCAGGGGCTCGAGGGTCGCCCGGTCCACCGTCGTGCCGGAGAGGGTCCGCAGGGCGACGTACAGGAGCACGAAGAGGGTCACGCCCAGAGCGTGAGCCACGACGGGGAGGATCCAGCGCTTCGACGTCGGTGGGAATCGCCGGCAGAGCCACAGGACCGGGAAGGTGAGGAGCGCGTAGATGAGGTATCTCTGAACCGAGATGGCGAGCCCCGGCCAGAGGCCGACCTGCGTCCCCGCGGAAGTGCCGCTCCAATGGACCTGAAGCCCCATGAACGCGCCCAGACCGATCCACACCACAAGAGTGATCAGGACCACGCGGACGGTTGCGCCAAGATCGATCGATCTCGAGTCCATCGGCCTCATCCTACGGCCGATCGGCGGCCACGCGTACCCGTTTCGTCACTCTGAGCCGTACGCTGGTCCCCATCCGTGATGTCCCCCTCCGATCGCGTCGACCGCGTCCGCCCGAGATCGACCCCGGATCCGGTGCCGCCGTCCCGGGAAGCCGTACGCCGATCCACTCTCCATGGACCCGCATCTCGCCTCCGCGTATGACTTGGCGGTGAAACGAACTCACTCTCTGGAGGAGACGATGCGCAGACGATCCCGCATGCTGAAGACGATTCTGGCGGTTGGCGTGTTCGCCGCGGCCATGCCGCTGGCGCGAGGCGGCGCCGCCGCCGAGCCGGCCGAGGATTTCGAACAGAACGCCGCGCTGCCCCCGAACAACGGCCACGTGGCGCTCGCGACCGGCGGATACCAGTTCACCATCCCGCCGGGGTGGAACGGCAACATCTTCGCCAACACCCTGCCGATCGAGAACCGCCTCACCTTCAATGCGAAGAAGGACCTCGACGGCTCGGTGTCGGGCTGGTACGACTACCAGCAGACCTACGAGGGGGTCGTGTACAAGTTCTCGGGGCCGGTGACCTGCCTCGGAGTCATCGACACGCCGGTGCTCGTCCAGACGCCGGAGGTCCCCGCGCTCACGCACAACCGGGCGAAGTGGGGAGGGAGGGTCGACCAGTCGAGCGACCCGACCGTTCCGGTCGGCACCTTCATCTGGTTCGCGTCGATGGACAACGGCGAAGGGGCCAACGGCTGGTCCGACTCCAGCACCCTCCCGTCGTTCGGGTCGGAGAGGATCAACAATCTGTTCTGCGCCAGCACCCGCGTGCCGAACCCGAACACCGGACCCCACCGCGTCGGCGGCGGCAACATCCAGGTGCACTAGGGTCCGGAGGCGGGATCGCGCGGCCTCTCGAGGTTTACCAGGTCCCGGGCGCCAGGAGCCGGGAGGGGGAGCCGTCCCCTCCCGCTCCGGGCGTAATCCGGGCCCGCGGCTGGACGGGCCAGAAGTACCACCAGAAGTCCCCGAGAAAGACTTCGACGGTCCGCGGCGGTATCGACTCGGCGCGCTCGAGCCGGATCTCGGGACTCCCGATGAAGTAGGTGACGCCGCGCGCGACGACGTAGTCGGCCCCGACCTGCCTCTCGTGCCCGACGTTGTTCTCCCCCGCGCGCACCGGCAGGCGCGCGATCTCCCGATCGTTGATCCCGAGCATGTCGAGCGTCCGCAGCTCCGAGAAGTACGGTATCGCACCTGCGGGGCGGACCGCGATCGACTCGTCGGGCGCGGCGTGCTCGTGCAGCCACCGGCCGATTTTCGCCCACCGCCTCAGGTACTCCGCCTCGGGCTCGACCGACGTGATGGAGACATACGGTTCCTCCCCCGCCGTGCCGACCCTCGTGTCCTGGCCCC
>JACPZX010000037.1 GCA_016195325.1 Acidobacteriota bacterium | reverse complement strand
GGCACCTTCTGCCCCAGGTTGACGACCACCGTCTTGAGCGGCGCGCCGTACCCCGTGAACGTCGCCTGCACGATGTAGGTCGCCGGAGGGAGCGCGAGAAGCGAGAAGTTGCCGGACCCGTCGGTCGTGACGGCGCGCTCGATCCCCGTGTCGCGGTTCCTCGCGGTGACGAGAACTCCGGGAAGGGGGTCCCCCTTCTCATCCACGATCTTGCCCGTGATACCGCCGGTCGTGATCTGCGCCGAGGCCGGCATCCAGCTCAAAGGAAAGAGCAGGACGAGCGCGGCGAGGGCCTGGACGATCCGTCTTTTTCTCACGAGTCAGTCCTCCTCCAAATGGGGACGCCCCAGGGGGCGATACGGGAACGGGACCGCGAGACGGGGTGCCGGGTGGGCCGGTGGGCGGGAGAGAGCGAAGTGTCGTGACGCGAGGACGGGATCGGCGGGCTCATGACGCAAGGACCCGCGCGGGCGTGGAAGGGTGTGTCGGGCTCCCCGGTCGCCAGAATCGAAGTCTCCGTAGCTCGGTATCGCACTGAACTGCGAGGGCCACTGGAGCATCATGCGGCACCTCCCCCAGAGGGGCCGCGGGCGAATTCAAAATACTTGGACGGCTCCCGAACTGTCAAGAAACACATCGGAGCGCGGGATATCATGGGCACGTGACGAGACCCCTGGACCTTTCGGCGGAAGAGCTGGCGCGCGCCGCGGCGGAGATCGCCCGGCTCATTTCCGAGCGGCACGTCGCGAGGGAGGCTGACCCCGGCGTCGTCATCCCCCGCGTCGATCCCGAGGCGCTCCGCGCGGCGCTCCATACCCCGCTCCCCGCGGAGCCGACGTCGATCGATCGGCTCCTCGAGGAGATCCGCGACCGGATCATCCCATCCGGCCGGCGCAACGACTCGCCGCGCTTCTTCGGGTACGTCTGCTCGGGGGGAAGCGACGTGGGGGCGCTCGGCGACTTCCTCGCCTCCGGCATCAACCAGAACGTCACCGCGTGGAGATCCTCCCCGTCGGGAACGGAGCTCGAGCGGGTGGTGGTGGACTGGCTGAGGCGCATTCTGGGCCTTCCGGAGGGAACGGACGGACTGCTGCTGGGCGGCGGATCGAGCGCGACGCTCACCGCGCTCGCCGCGGCGAGGGACGCGAAGGCCGGAGCCGACGTCTCGCAGGGGGGAATGATCACGCTCGGGCGGCCGATGACGCTGTACGCCACCGACGAGGTCCACATGTCGGTGCCGAGGGCCGCGTCGCTCCTGGGGATCGGCCGGGACGGCGTCCGGGTGCTGCCCAGTCGCCCGGATTTCACGTTCGACCTCACCGCCCTGCGCGAGCGGATTCGAGAGGATCGGGAGGACGGCGCCGTTCCATTCTGCGTCGTCGCGAACGCGGGGAGCACGAACACGGGGGCGGTGGACCCGCTGCGCGATCTGGCGGTGATCTGCCGCGAGGAGGGGCTCTGGCTTCATGTCGACGCGGCGTACGGCGGCTTCGCCGCGTTGAGCCCGGATCTCCGCCGCCGTCTCGACGGCATCGAGGAGGCCGATTCCGTCGCCATCGACCCGCACAAGTGGCTCCACGTTCCGTTCGACTGCGGCGCCCTCCTCGTCCGGGACCAGGCGGCGCTCCGGGCGCCGTACACCGAGGTCGGCGAGTACGCCCGTTCAGGGGAGACGGGGCCGCGGACCTCGTACACGTTTTTCGAGCGAAGCCCCGAGCTCTCGCGGCGCTTCCGCGCCCTGAAGCTCTGGATGATCCTGCGCTACTACGGGACCTCGAGCCTCCGCGAGATGGTGGAGCAGGACGTGTCGGTCGCCGGGCACCTGGCCGCTATGGTCGACGCCGCAGACGAGCTCGAGCGGCTCGCCCCCGCCCCGCTGAGCGTCGTCTGCTTCCGCTACGCACCTCCGGGGATGGACGAGCCATCCCTCGACGGGATCAACCGCGAGATCCTCCGGCGCGTTCAGCTCGACGCGGTCGTCTACCCGACCCACGCGGAGCTTCGCGGGCGCTTCGCGATCCGCGCGTGCATCCTGAACCCGCGGACCCGCCCGTCGGATGTCGATCTCCTCGTGGCTGAGGTCCTCCGGCACGGCCGCGAGCTCAAGGGCTAGCTCCTCGGCCCGGCTTGTTCAGGACCGTTCCGCCCGGTTCGCCGCTCGCGAGGCCTTCGAGCGACGCGCGAGATGCCTCGAAAAGCCTTGCGCCGCAAGGCATATCGGTTCATCGAAAAGAATCATTGACACGCACTTTACGGTGTTGTATCAAGTGCGCCGCGTTTCCCCGCTCGGGTGACCGGGCTGTGGGTAGGCAGGGCGTTGCCATTTTGGGTTTGACCGTTCCAAGGGCAACGGTGTAGGGTGGGGCCCCCGGTCGGGCCGGGGTGATGCGGCGGTGGAACCGCCGACCCATCCGGAACGGCTCGGTCCCCTCGGGCTCGTGGGTGGAGGAGGACCGGCAGCGAGTCCGCGCTAGCTGGGAGTTGGATGCCCAAGAGACGGACGACATCGCGATCCCGGGCTCGAGAGTGAGCGGGACGCAGGGCGGCGCGCAAACGGTGGCAGTCGCCGGCGCCGAGGGTGACCCGGGAGCGGACGCTCCGGCGGGTCGAATCCAAGACAAGACATTCACGCGATAGGTGCAGGGCCGCGGATCGGCCGCGGCGGGATGGCAGGAACAGACAGTCAAGGATTGCGTAAGGGACAGTGACCCGAGCCTCGAAGACGGCGACTCTCGAGCTCGATAGCAGTCAGTTGCTCAGTTGAGTTCACGTACAGGAGGAAACACGGATGAGAAAGACGCTCGTGCTGGCGGTGCTGGCGGTTCTGGTGCTGGCATCGATGCCCCTCGCCCAGGCGGCGGATTCGGGCGAAGGGAAGTGGACGTTCAACGGTGGCCTCCGCACCCGTGAGGAGCACCTCGAGAACTACGCGGACTTCGACAGCAATGCCCAGGACATGGTCGACTTCATGCCCTTCCGCGCGCGCATCGGCGTGGACGGCGTGCTGTCGCACGATGTCACCGTGGCTTTCCAGTTCCAGAGCTTCGGCGTGTGGGGCTTCAACGGCGACCCGAGGCAGTCGTCCTCGTTCCCGCCGACCCAGCAGGCCTTCACGACCAGCCCCGATTCGGTGAATCTGTACCAGGGGAACGTGACGCTGAACCACTTCATCGGCAAGAACGTCACCCTCACCGTGGGCCGCCAGGAGCACATGGAAGGGACCGGACTGATCTTCGGCAACGAGGACTTCTACGCCGGCACGGTCTACGACGGCGCGACGGCGAACTGGAAGTTCCACAGCTGGGAGCTGACCGGCCTCGCGTACATCGCGAACGAGCAGTTCTTCGGCGCCCTGACCCCGGCTCCGGGCGGAACCTGCGTGAGCTGCGGCTCCGAGGACACGCGCGTTTGGGGTGCGACAGGCCACCTTCACTTCGGCAAGAAGATGAAGAGCGACCTGGACATCTACGCCTATGACATGTACAACGGCGTGCAGCCCGCGCCGGGAAACATCGACAAGCCGCGCTTCTGGACGTACGGCGCCCACTGGTGGCGGATGGTGAACAACAAGGCGGACGCGAAGTCCGGCCACCTCGACTGGAGCGCGGAGCTCGCGCTGCAGAGCGGCAACGTCGAGGACGGAACCACCCAGAAGGATCTCAACCTGACCGGCTCGGTCTTCGAGGGCTCGGTGGGCTGGAACTTCGTCGGCGGCAACGCGGTGCACCGCGTCTTCATCGGCGGCATCAGCGAGTCGGGTGACAAGAACACGGGTGACAACAAGATCAAGGGCTGGACCGACCTCTTCAGCTCGGTGCACGGACGCTTCGGCGGCGCCGACTTCTTCGGCGCGAACTTCAACGCTCATTCCGCAGGCATCACCGCGGCCAAGGTGGGCTGGATGGGCACGTTCAAGGACGGCAAGCACAAGGTGGGCGTCACCCTGTGGAACTTCAAGCCGACCGAGAACGACATTCAGACCGGCGCCGGTAACGTGCACGTGGACGACTACGGCACCGAGATCGACGCCGGGTACAAGTACCAGTACACCGACAACGTCTACTTCGGCGCCGGCGTCGCCTCGCTGAAGCCGAAGGACGGACTCACCGGTGGATCCGGCGCGCCGAGCGACTCGGTCCTCCGCGTGGCCGGCGTCCTGGACGTCCGCTTCCACTAAGCTCGAACCGATTCACCCTCGAACCCCCGCGGGCTCCAGCTCGCGGGGGTTTTTGTTTGTCTTGACGGATCCGCGGCCCCGGGTATCCTGTCGGCTCCCGAACCCATCCGTCGCCCCCTCCGGAAGGAGATTCCCGTGGCCCAGCCGATCATCGAGCTGCGCGGCGTCAAGAAGACCTACCGCCGCGACTCGTTCCTCATCCCGGTCCTCGACGGCATCGACCTCGACATCAACTCGGGGGATTTCGTCGTCCTGATGGGCCCCTCCGGGTCGGGGAAGTCGACTCTGCTGAACCTCATCGGCGGGATCGACCGGCCGACCTCGGGCGAGATCTCGGTCGCGGGGACACGGCTCCCGTCGCTCTCGGAGTCGGCGCTCGCGAAGTGGCGCGCGCGCACGGTGGGCTTCGTCTTCCAGATGTACCACCTCATCCCCGTGCTCAGCGCGGCGCAGAACGTGGAGCTCCCCCTCGCCCTCACGAAGCTCTCGAAGGCCGAGCGGAAAAAGCACGTTGGGACGGCGCTCGGCATCGTCGGCCTCGCCCACCGCTCGCAGCACTACCCGCGGCAGCTCTCGGGGGGGGAGGAGCAGCGCGTGGCGATCGCGCGCGCCATCGTCTCGGACCCGCAGATCCTCGTCGCGGACGAACCGACCGGAGACCTGGACGCGAAGTCGGCCGACGAGATCCTGACCCTCCTGGCGCGCCTGAACGCCGAGCACGGGAAGACGATCATCATGGTCACGCACGACCCGCACGCGGCGGAGCGCGGGCACACGGTGCGGCACCTCGAGAAGGGAGTGCTTCGCTGATGCCTCCGCTCCTGAACCTCGCCCTCAGGAACGGACTGGGGAACAAGGGGAGAACGGCGCTGACGGCCCTCGTCATCGCCGTGGCCGTCGTCTCCTTCGGAGTCCTCCAGACCGCGGTGCGCTCCTACTACCAGGGGGCCGAGGCCTCGGCTCCCGACCGCCTCGTCACGCGGCACAAGGTCTCCCTCATGTTCGAGCTCCCGATGGCGTACCGTGATCGCATCCGCGAGGTCCAGGGCGTCAAGGCGGTGGCTCACGGGAACTGGTTCGGGGGGTACTACCAGGACCAGAAGAACTTCTTCGCGCAGTTCGCGGTGGACGACTCGTACCTCGACCTTTACCCGGAGTTCGTCCTGACGGCCGAGGAGAAGAAGGCCTTCCTCTCGGAGCGCAAGGCGTGCGTGATTGGAGAGAAGCTGGCGAGAAGGTGGGGATGGAAGCTGGGCGACTCGATCGTCCTCACCGGCACGATCTACGACGGGAACTGGGAGTTCATCGTCCGCGGCATCTACCGGGGGCGCGACCGGACCACCGACACCACCGCGATGCTCTTCCGGTTCGACTACCTGAACGAGTGGGTGAAGGCGCGCTACGGAAACGACAGCCCCGTGGGGTGGTACGTCGTCCAGATCGCGGATCCGAACGCCGCCCCGCGGATCGGCAAGACCATCGACGCCGCGTACGCCGACAGCACGGCCCAGACGCTCACGGAGACCGAGAAGGCGTTCCAGATGTCGTTCGTCTCCATGGCCGGCACGGTGGTCGAGGCGATCCGGATCATCTCCTTCATCGTCATCCTCATCGTCCTCCTCGTGATGGCCAACACCATGATGATGACGGCGCGGGAGCGCGTCGCGCAGTACGGCGTCATGAAGACCCTCGGGTTTCACGCCCCGCACCTGGTGGCGATCATCGCCGGCGAGGCGATGGTCATTTCGCTCGCGGGGGCGGCCCTCGGGATCGCCCTCGCCTACCCCGTCATCTCGGTCTTCGGCGCCTTCATGGAGTCGAACCTCGGCGCCTTCTTCCCGAGCTTCACGCTTCAGCCGGGCACCGTCGCGGCGGCCGTCGGCCTCTGCGCCGCGTGCGGCGTCGCCGCCGCGGTGTTCCCGCTGCTGACCGCCGTGCGCCTCCCCATCGCGGCCGCGCTCAGGAAAGTGAACTAGATGGCGGTCCCCATCGCCTACAGCGTGAAGAACCTGACGGCGCGCAAGGGGACCACCCTCCTCGCGGCCGCCGGAATCGGGCTGGTCGTCGTCATCTTCTCGGCGGTCCTCATGCTCGCGCACGGCTTCCGCAAGACGCTGGTGAGCACGGGGTCGCTCGATAACGCGATCGTCCTCCGCAAGGGGGCGACCTCGGAGCTGGTGAGCAGCATCGACCGTGACCAGGCGGCAATTCTGAAGACCCAGCCCGAGGTGGCGGTGGGCTCCGACGGGGCGCCCGTGGCCGCCTCCGAGCTCATCGTCATCATCTCGGCGCCGAAGCGATCGAACGGCGAGACGAGCAACATCGTCGTCCGCGGGGTCACCCCCGACTCGCTGAACATGCGGCCGGTGAAGCTCGTCGAGGGACGGACCTGGACTCCGGGGCTCTCCGAGCTCGTGGCAGGAAGCCTGATCGCCTCGAAGTTCAAGGGGTGCGGCCTCGGCGAGACGGTGCACCTCGGAGGGCGCGACTGGACCGTCGTGGGCCTCTTCGATGCCGGCGAGACGGGGTTCGAATCGGAGCTGTGGGGGGATGCCGAGCAGGTGATGGCCGCCGTGCGCCGCCCGACGTACTCATCCGTCACCGTCAAGCTGAAGGACCCCGCAGGTCTCGACACGCTGAAGGAGCGGATCGAAAAGGACCCGCGGTTCAACGCTCAGGTGCAGGGCGAGCGCGAGTTCTACGACAAGCAGTCGACGTACATCGCCCTTTTCATCCAGATCCTGGGGATCTTCGTGACGTCCGTCTTCTCCCTCGCGGCGATCCTGGCCGCGATGCTGACGATGTTCGCGACGATCAGCTCCCGCACGGCCGAGATCGGGACCCTGCGGGCCCTCGGCTACCCGCGCCGGAGCATCCTCCTCGCGTTCGTCCTCGAATCGACGCTCGTGGGCATCGTCGGCGGGGTGGTGGGAATCCTCCCCGCCTTCGCGCTCCAGTACCTCTCGTTCTCGACGACGAACTGGACGTCATTCAGCGAGGTCGCGTGGAAGTTCTCGCTGAGCGGAGAGATCGTCGCGGCGTCGATGCTGTTCGCCGCCTCGATGGGGTTTCTCGGGGGGCTGCTGCCCGCCTGGCGCGCGGCGCGCATCCCCATCGTCGATGCCCTCAGGGAGGGGTGAGAGCCCCCCGCGGCGAGGCCGCGGAGCCCCCGGACGCGGGAAGGGCGGCGCGAGAGGGCTGCCCGCCTTCCCACACCGCCCCGATTCGGCGGCCTCACCCGGCGCGCCCGTGATCTCCTACGGAACGAGCGGGAAGGTCCCCGTGAACGCGTCGATTGCGGCGAGCTGGATCGAGATCGCCTGCCCGCGCGGATCGAACGTCATCAGGAGGTCGATGCCGTCCGCGTCGTTCGGATCGCTGTCCGGAATCGTGTCGAAGTCGATCTCACCCCTCCCGGTCGAGTCCACGGTGATCTGACCGACCACCACGCCGCCCACGAGCAGGTCGTAAGTCCCGGGCAGCGCCCCCTCGATCCGGACGTCGAATTTCATCCGACCGGACTTCGTCACGAACCGGGCCGATGCCTCGCCCGTCACGCCGACGCCGGGCGTCAGGGGAAAGCGAATCTCGACCCTGTCCTGGCTCTGCTGCGGGGTGGAGGGGAAGTCGTCGGCCAGTACGATGGTGCCCAGCAGGGAGACGTCGACCGTCGCCCCTCGCGGATCATAGGGAAGCGTCGTCGCGGAGCCGTGAGCCCGGGCGCGGTGAATGACCCGCCCCTCTCCGGAGGGGTCGGTCATGATCGTGTCCACGACCGCGCCGTTCACGACAATGTCGTAGGACGTGCTCGGGGTCAGGTTCCGCACCTTGATCTGGAAGAACGTCTGCGCCTTGTTGGAGATGAGCTCGGCCATCCCACGGCCGTTCGGCTCGACCCCGGTGTTCAACATGCTCGACTTGATCAGGTTGTGGCCGCCCTGGCTCGCAGAAGCCGGGGTCGCCAGGACGATCGTCGTGGCGGCTGCGAAGGCCACCGTGAGGATCTTCGATTTAGTCGTCATGCGTTGCAGCTCCTTTCCATGAATGAGTCGCCTCGATGAGCGCGGGGCTGGCGTCAGTCGTCTCCCCCACCACCGTCGTCGTCCCCCTGATCGTCGTCGGGACAGACGACGGGTGCGGGCGGAGCGGTGGGCAGCGTCCCCGAGAAGCTCGTGAGACCCGCCTGCTGGATCTCGATTGACTGACCGCGGGGATCGAACGTGAGGAGGAGATCCATCTGGTCCGACGAGTCGTCATCGAGCTCGTCTCCCGTCGAGGGGACGGAGTCGAACCGGATCTCCCCCGATCCGTCGACACCCACGACGATCTGGCCGGCCGCGGCACCCGCGACAAGCAGATCGTACGTGCCGGGTACCGCGCCTTCGATTTCCACGTCGAACTTCATGCGCCCGGCCAGCTCACGGAACTCCGCTTTCGCCGTCCCCGCGACCCCGGTGGCGGCCGTCAGGTCGAGCCGGATCTCATCGAGCGAGTCACCCTCTTCCTCGCACCCCGGGACGTCGGCCTCGAGCTCCGGACCGTCCGGACCGTCGAGCTGAATCGTGGCGCCGCGCGGGTCGAAGCTGAGCCCGCCGGCCCTGCCGGCTGCACGGGACCGGCGGACGATCTTGCCGCCCCCTGCCGCGTTGGTTCTCACGTGATCCACGACGCGCCCGTTGACGACGACGTCGTAGCTCGTCGAGGGAGCCAGCTTGCGAACCGCCAGCGTCAGGACCGACTGCCGGGTGCCCGACGAATAGACGATCTTGCCGCGGGCTCCCGGGGTCACCCCGGTGTTGAGCATGTAGGTGCGGATCGGGCGATGGGCCGTTGCGGCGCGAAGAGCCGACGCCGACGTCCCCCCCAGAATGAGTGCGAGACCGATGAGCGCGACTTTGAGTCTCTTCATGACGCGGATCCCCCTTGTTGTCGACAGTTAAGACGCGAACGGGCCAGCGGACGCGCTGAACCCAGCACTCTCCGTGCCAGTCACGCGAGAAATTCCGGCTCGGCCATCCCGATTCGAAGGCAGCAATAACCTCTTATTCTGTGGAAGTTAGCGGCCGTCAAGGACATTCGTCGGAAACCGCTCGCATCCGGGTGTCCGCCGGAAGGCGGTCCGGGCGCGAAGGGTGTCGGCTGGCTCGGACGGCGGCGTGCGGAACTGCCGGACGGCCCACCGGCGCCGGCGGCCGGGGCCGCTTTAGAATTCACGCAAGAAAAACGTTGACACGGAGCGCCGAGTCGAGTACCATCAACAACGTTGTACGGAAGTTCGTCCGGGGTAACGCCTGATCAATAATCGGCAATTCCACAGGGGCGATCCGTTCCTGTGGTTTTTTTTTGCCCAGTACGAACTACCGGCGAATTCGGGGGCGCTACCCCCGGGGAAAAAGCAAGTAAAGGAGAGTTACGATCGTGGCTAACGGCAAGGTGAAGTGGTTCAACAACGCCAAGGGGTACGGTTTCATCGAACAGGACGGCGGCAGCGATGTCTTCGTCCACTACTCGGCCATCCAGGGAGCCGGCTACCGCTCGCTTGAAGAGGGCCAGCAGGTGGAGTTCGAGATCAGCCAGGGGCCCAAGGGCCCGCAGGCTGCCAACGTCCGTCTCATCAGCTAAACGGACCACGCACCTCACCCGAAACCCCGGGAGCCTCGCGGCTCTCGGGGTTTTGTATTTTGAGGAGACACCCGGTTGAAGCGCCCCCGCGTCCTCCACGTCATCACGGGCCTCGAGGCGGGCGGCTCGGCCCGCCTTGTCGTCGACCTCGTGCGAGCGCTCTCGGGCGAGGTCGAGGGGGCCATCGCGTGCGGTCGGGACGAGAGAGGTGAGGCCTCCCTGCGGTCGTACGCCGATCGCGCGGGGGTCCGGATCCTCGATGTCCCGTCGCTCGGCCGGCGCGCTTCGATCCTCGCCGATCGGCGCGCTCTCCGGGAGCTGGGAGAGGTCCTGCGCTCCTTCGGCCCGAGCGTGGTCCACACGCACCTGCCCAAGGCCGGTGTGCTGGGAAGGATGGCCGCCGCCCGCGCGGGCGTCGCCGGCACGGTCCACACGTTTCACGCACCGCTCGGGCGGCTCGGGCGCGATGGCCTGCTCATGAAAGCCAACGCGAAGGCCGAGAGGCAGCTCGCGGGATCGACCGGGAGGCTCGTCGCGGTCAGCGAGTCGCTGCGACGGGAGCTCGTCGACGCCGGGATCGCGCCGGCGGCCCGCATCCAGGTCGTCGCCCCGTTGATCGATCCCGCATCCCTCTTCGCGCCCGCGGGCCCCGGGGTGTGGCGCCGGCGGCTGAACCTCTCGCCTCAGGCTCCGCTCATCTCCCTCGTCGGGAGGCTCACGCCGGCGAAGGATCCCGAGACATTCATCCGCACGTTCGCCGTCGTTGCCGGGAGCCTGAGGGACGCGAGGGGCGTCGTGGCGGGGGAAGGGCCTCTGCGCCCGAGCCTGGAGAAGCTCGCCCTCAAGCTCCACGTGAGGGACAGGATCACGTTCACCGGCTGGCTCGACGGCGTGGCGGACCTGCTGGCCGACACCGATCTTCTCGCGGTGACATCGCGCTCCGAGGGTTTCCCTCTTCCGATTCTGGAGGCGATGGCGGCCGGGCGACCCGTCGTCGCGACCCGAGTGGCGGGCGTCCTGGATCTCGTCGACGACGGGCGCACCGGGCTCCTCGCCTCCCCGGGCGACGTGTCGGCCCTCGCGGGCGCATGGATCCTGCTCCTCCACGACGCCGCCTATCGGGGCCGGCTGGCCACGGCCGCCCGCGAGGAGGCCTGGCAACGGTTTTCGGGCGCCGGCGCCGCCCGGCCGATGGCCGCTCTCTACGCGGAGATGGCCCGAGGCGAAGGTCGAGGAGCGCGGGCCGAGGCCGCCGGAAAGCGCGTTCGCCCCGAGCGCTCTAGCCGGCTTCGAGAACCCTGATCGGGAGGATGACGGCCTGCAGGCCGGCGAAGTGCAGGCGCCGCTGCACCGAGTACGCCGTCTCGTTGTGGAGCAGGCGGTTGTACCAGTGCTCCCGCTGGAAGACGAGCTTCCCGACGAAGAAGACGGCGCGCGGATACTTCTTCCCCACCTGGGTGCAGATCTCTTCCAGCACGGCCACGGCCTCCGTCCCCATCCCGTAGGACGAGTCGGCGGCGAGCCCCAGGCCGCGCGCCAGGGTGACGTAACGTTGGAGGTCCTTTTCGCCCGCCTCGTGCAGCGCGGCGACCGCCTCGGTACCCTTGAAGTTTTCGGTGTCGATAACTCCCACCGATACGAAGACCGTCCCCTTGAAAAAGCCGGGGAAGAGGCGCTGGACCGACAGGAGCGAGTGGACACCCAGCCCGCTGTACCGAGGCACGAGGACGACTGCGACCGGAGCGTTCGGGTCCGGCAGCCCGGGATCGGGAATCCCCTCCGGCAGGGGGATCGCGGTCAGCACTTCGTCCAGGCGCTTGAGCTGATTCAGGACCGAGCCGTAGTGCAGGTGGATCAGGTAGCAGATCGCGCAGAACCCGCCGGTCAGCCCCAGCGTCACCCACCCTCCCTCGGTGAACTTCTCGTAGACGGTGAGGACGAGGATCCCCAGGCAGACGCACGAGCCGCTGACGTACAGGAGGAGCGGCCGGCGCCAGTGGGCCTGCGTGCGCCGACGCTTGAACCACAGGCGCGACATCCCCAGAAACGAGAGCGAGAAGGTCACGAAGACGTTGATCGAATACATGAGGACCAGGTACTCGGTGTGGCCGGCCGTCGCCGCCATGATCGCGAGGGCGGCCAGGCCCATGAGCAGAACACCGTTCTGCGTGACTAACCTGTCCGACAACGTCGCGAACCGGCGCGGCACCCACGAGTCGACAGCCATGTTCGACAGGAGGCGCGGGCCTCCGATGAATCCGGTCTCGGCCGCGACGGCCAGCAGCGCCCCTTCCGACAGGAGAGTGAAGATGACGAGGAACGACGTGAGTCCAATCGGTCCGACGTGCATCCCGCCGAACGCCCTCTCAGCGAGGACCGCGTTGAGTGTCTTCCCCTCGACCGGCACCGCGTGGATCAGCAGGTACCCGATGAGGATGCCGCCCGCGGTGACCGCGAGGGAGAGCGCCATGTAGAGCATCGTGCGTTTTGCCGTGGGGATGCGCGGCTCCCGCATCACACCCACACCGTTGCTCACAGCCTCGATTCCGGTGAACGTGCCGCCTCCAAGGCTGAAGGCCCGCGCGAGAACCAGCATGAGGGCGATCCATCCGATCGACGACGCCCCCTGCCCCGCCTCCCGGATCGCCTCCGCCGGCAGGCCGGGAAGGGCCGGGGCGTTCCTCAGGAAGACGGCGAGGAAGAGGAGGAGGTGGCTGATCACGAAGGCGCCGAAGATGGGCATCAGCGCCGTCACCGACTCGCGGGCCCCGCGCAGGTTGATGATGATGAGGAGGACCATCACCAGGAACTCGATCGGGAGCTTCGCGTGGATCCACTCCCGGGGCATGAACGAGAAGATCTGATCCCCCATCGACGCGATGGAGACGGCGATCGTCATCACGTAGTCGACGACGAGGGCGCAGCCGGAGACGAGGCCGATCTTCGGGCCGAGGAGCTTGCTCGCGACGAGGTAGCCGCCGCCGCCCGACGGGAACTCCTCGATGAGCCGGCTGTAGCAGAAGGAGATCAGGAAGATCGTCCCAGCCGTCATCAGCGCCAGGAAGAGGCCGAGCCCCCCGTGCGGCCCGAGCGCGCGGTACGCCGCCTCCGGCCCGTAGGCGGAGGACGACAGCCCGTCCGCGCCCAGACCTACCCACGCCAGGACCGCGGCCAGGGAGATCTGATGGTGGACGTGAGGATCGGAGAAGTCGCGCGGCCTGCCTTTCAAGAGGCGGCCGAGCTTGGTCGGCATGTCCGGAAGCGCCCTCAGGTGTGGGACGGGTATCCAGGGAAGCGGACAGGATAGCCGTACCGACCGGGCGGGTCCATCGGCGGGCGGTCCGGCTCAGGGGCGGTGGCGCGCCAGCTCCGGGAGAACCTCGTCGCGGTAACACTCCGCGCAGATCCCGTGGGAGAAGCGCGTGTCGGTCCGGGCCGCGATGTACGCCTCGACCGGGACCCAGGCCCCGGTTTCCCCGCGGATCTTCTTGCAGTAGGAGCAGATGGGAAGGAGCGCCTGGAGCTGGGTGACCTCGCTCTGGAGCTTGAGGATCCGCTCGGCGACGTGGAGTCGCGACCGGAACATCTCGGCGTCGAAGGGCTTGGACAGGAAGTCGTCCGCGCCGGCGCGCATCCCCTCGAGGTAGCTTCCTCTCCCGCCGAGGGCCGTCAGCAGGATCACGTACGTGTAGAGGCGCCGATCCTCGGCGCGCATCATGCGGCACAGCTCGAGGCCGTCGACCTCGGGCATCATCCAGTCCGAGATGACGAGCGGAAAGCTCTCGTTCCGGAAGGTCTGCCACGCCGAGCGGCCGTTCGATGCCTCGACGACCTCATGGCCCGCCTTCTCCAGGTGGGTGCGCAGCAGCGCGCGCGAGACGCCGTCGTCGTCGGCAATGAGAGCCTTCATGCGGGGTGAATCGGACGGATTCCCGGAAGATTGATGGGTGAATGAACGAACCGGCAGAAGGGCCCGCGCCTGTGCGATATCATCGATTCGATGCTCGAGCTTCGCAAGGCCACGCGCGTCTACGGAGCCGCCCGCTCCGTCACGGCGCTCGACTCCGTCGATCTGACGATTCCCACCGGCGCCATGCTGGCGGTCATGGGCCCTTCGGGGTCCGGCAAGTCGACGCTCCTGAACCTCCTCGGCGGCCTCGACCGGCCCACGTCGGGGCAGGTCCTGCTCGACGGGGTGGACCTGGCCGCCCTCGACGAGGAGGCCCGCACCAGGGTGCGCCGGGATCGGATCGGCATCGTCTTCCAGTTTTTCAACCTCCTCCCCTCGCTGAGCGCGGCGGAGAACGTCGCCCTCCCGCTCCTCCTCGCGGGGTCGACGAGAGCGCAGGCGGAGGCGAGGGGGCGGGACGCGCTCGCCCTCGTCGGCCTGGCGCTCCGCGACGACCACCTTCCCGACGCCCTCTCGGGAGGGGAGAAGCAGAGGGTCGCGATCGCGCGCGCCGTCGTCACACGCCCCTCCCTCCTCCTCGCCGACGAGCCGACCGGGAACCTCGATTCCGCGACCGGGGAGGAGATCCTCACCGTCATCCGGAAGATCCACCGCGAGATGGGGACGACCGTCGTCGTCGTCACGCACGACGACCGGATCGCCGCCCACTGCGACGGCGTCATCCGCCTGAGAGACGGCCGGGTGGAGACGGCGCCGGTGACCGCGACCGCCGCGGGGCGCTGACCCCCCGATGAAGCTCCTCCACCTCCTTCGAAGCGTCTCCCTCCCCTACGCCCGCCGCCACATCGGCCTGACGATCCTCACCGCGGCCGGCGTGGCGCTCGGCGTCGCCGTGTTCGTTGCGATCCAGACCGCCTCGACGTCGCTCAAGTTCGCCCTCCATGACACTCTCGACCGCGTCGCCGGGAAGGCGCAGATCCAGATCACGTCGGGGGAAGTCGGCTTCCCCGAGGAGGCGCTCGACACGGTGCGCGCCGCGGCGGGGGTCTCGGCGGCGGCGCCCGTCGTCGAGGCGATCGTCCGCTCAGAGAAGGCCTCGGAGGGGAACATCTTCGTCCTCGGCGTGGATCTCACCGGGGATCGGCGCCTGAGGGACTACGAGTTCGAGGGGGAGGACGAGGGGATCGACGACCCGCTCGTCTTCCTCGCGCAGCCCGACTCGATCTGCCTCTCGGCCGATTTCGCCGCGCGCAACCACCTCGCGATCGACGACCAGATCACCTTCGAGACGGCTCTCGGGCCGAAGGCCTTCACCGTCCGCGGCCTTCTCGCGCCGAAGGGGTTTGCGACCGCCTTCGGAGGAAACCTGGCGGTCATGGACATCTACGCCGCCGAGTACGTCTTCAACCGCGGCAAGCGGTTCGATCGCATCGACGTCCTGCTCGAGCCCGCAGTCACCATCGACGCGGCGACGCGCTCTCTTGCGTCGTCGCTCGGTCCCGGGTACTCCGTCGATCCCCCGTTCCGCCGCGGCACCCAGATGGAATCCCTCCTCGTCGCCTTCAGCGGCGCGATGGATCTCTCCTGCTGGCAGGCCCTCTTCATCGGGACATTCCTCATCTTCAACGTCTTCGCGGTGGCCGTCGCGCGCCGCCGCTTCGAGATAGGGGTGCTGCGCTCCCTGGGGGCGGGGCCGAGGCTCATCCGCGCGACGTTCCTCGCCGAGGGGCTGGCGCTGGGCTGCGCCGGCTCCGCGGCCGGGATCACCATGGGGCTCGTGATGGCGCGCGGCGCGACCCGCTTCATGAGCCAGCTCGTGCAGGCGGCGTACGGCCTCTCGCAGGTGTCGGCCGAGGTGACCTGGTCGGCGGGGCCGATCCTGACGGGCGCCGCCCTGGGCCTCGGCTCCTCGCTCCTCGCGACATGGCTCCCGGCCGGCGCGGCGGGGCGCGTCGATCCCGTCGAGGCGCTCGCGCGCGGCGCGGCTCTGCGGTTCGACCCGGGGCGCTCGCGCGCGAGAGGGTGGGCCGGACTTCTGACGCTGATCGCCGCGGGGCTCCTGAGGGTCCGGGCCGGCTTCACCCCCGGGCTCCCCGCGGCCCTCGAGGCGATGGGGGCTCTCGGCATCGCCGTCATCCTCCTCGCCCCCCTCCTCACCTCGTGGACGAGCCGCCTCCTCCGCGCCCCGATGTCGCGGCTCTTCGGGATCGAGGGGCGCCTCGCCGTGGACGCGCTCCTCGCCGCCCCGAGGCGCACCGCCGCCACCGTCGCCGCGCTCCTCATCTCGGTCGCCTTCGGCATCTCCCAGGCCGGCTACGCGGCGTCGTTCAGCCGATCCCTCACGCGCTGGCTCGACCAGTCGCTCAACGCCGATTTCTACGTCACGGGGACGGAGCGCTTCATCTCGAAGGCCTTCCAGTTCCCCGCGAGCTACGCCGAAGAGATCGCGAAGATCCCCGGCGTCCGCCACGTCGAGCGCGTCCGCGTCGTCAAGCAGGTCTACGACGGCGAGCAGATCACCGTCCTCGCCCTCGACGCCGAGAAATTCCTGAGCCGCGCGAAGATCTGGCTCGCGGACGGGGACGAGGCGCGCGCCCGCCGCGATTTCGTCGCAGGCTTGGGCGTTCTGGTGTCGGACAACTTCGCCGCGCGCCATCACCTGCACGCCGGCGACGCCGTCGCGCTCGACACCCCCTCGGGGCGCTTCGACTCGCCGATCGCGGGAGTGATCGTCGAGTACTCCTCGGATCGCGGCAGCATCTACATGGATCGCGCCGTCTACGTCGCGCACTTCAAGGACGACCGGGTCGACACCTTCGACGTCATGCTGGATCCGGGGGCCGACCCGACGGCGATGAAGACCGCCATCCTCGAGCGGTTCGCCGGGCGCGGCACCCGCCTCTTCGTCTTCACCGGGGCCGAGTTCCGCGCGAGGATCGCCGCCGTCTGCGACCAGTTCTTCGCGCTCACGTACGTGCAGTTCGCCATCGCCTTCCTCGTCGCCGTGATGGGGATCGTCAACGCACTCCTCATCTCGGTGGCGGAGAGGCGCCGCGAGATCGGGATTCTCAAGGCGATCGGCGCGGTCCGCGGCCAGGTGAAGCGCCTCTTCGTCCTCGAGGCGATCGCCGTCGCGATCTCCGGGGCCGGGCTCGGATGCCTCGTCGGCGCCTACCTGACCGAGCTGACGGTGCACGTCCTCGGGACGGCCATCTCGGGATGGGTCTTCCCCTTCGTCTATCCGACTCAGGCCGCCCTCGCCTCCGTGCCCGCCCTCATCGCCGTCGCGATCGGCGCCGCCTGGTATCCCGCGCGTCTCGCGGTCCGCACGGCCGCGGTGGAGGCCCTGGCCTATGAGTGACCCCCGGCTCCTGCGCCCTGCCGGGCGCGCGGCGGCGATCGCCCTCGCGCTCGCGTCCGTTTCCCTCGCGACCATCGCCCCATCTTCCGCGGCGCCGACGGGCCAGGAGATCGCCCGCGAGGCCGACCGGCGACGGACGACGAAGAGCCAGTTCTACGACGGGAGCCTGAAGGTCTACGACTCGAAGGGGAAGGTGCGGGACAAAGGGTGGCGCTTCTGGCGCCTGGGCTACGGCGGTGACTCGAAGACGATCCTCCAGTTCACCTCCCCTGCTGAGGTCGCAGGGGTCTCCCTCCTCACGGTTGCCAGAGCCGGCCGGGAGGACGAG
This sequence comes from Acidobacteriota bacterium, assembly GCA_016195325.1. NCBI lineage: Bacteria > Pseudomonadati > Acidobacteriota > Acidobacteriota bacterium. Next base: position 5,436 of record JACPZX010000037.1, on the reverse strand, counting down.
CAGTGGATGTGGACCCCCGCGATCCATCGCGATCGCCGGATCGCGGCGCAGGAGAAGTCGACGAAGTTCCTCGGCACCGATTTTACGTACGAGGACCTCTCGGAGCGAGTCGTCGACGACGATGACTACATGCTCCAGGGAGAGGAACCCTGCGACGGCGGCGCGTGCTGGATCGTCTCCTCCACCCCCCACGCCGGGAAAAAGAGCCAGTACTCGCGCTCGCTCTCGTTCATCCGCCAGGGGGACTACGCGCTGATGAGGCTCGATCTCTTCGTCGCGGACAAGTTGAGGCGGCGCCTCGTCCTGTCGGATCACCGGACCGTGCAGGGGATCGTCACCCCCCACCGCCTCGTGATGTTCGATCTCGAGAAGGAGAGCCGGACCGAGCTGACGCTCGCCGGGCTGCGCTACGACCTCCCCCTCGAGGACTCGTTCTTCACCGTCCGGAGCCTCCAGGAGATCCATGCCCCGCCTCGCTAGGGGCGCCGCGCTCCTTCTCGCGATGGCCCTCTCGCTCGCCCCGCTGCGCGCCGAGGGAACGCTCACCGGATGGGTCGAGGCGAAGGCGGACGCGTACCGCGATTCGGGCAGCCCCGACGCCGTCGGATGGATGACGTCGCGCCTCGCGTGGGAGCGCAGACTCACTCCGCATCTTCTCGTCCGGGCTTCCGGAGACTTCGACCTCGACACGCACAACGAGGTCGACCGGCGCTCTTTCTACGATTCGTCGGACCGCGCGCTCTCGCGCGCCCCCGCCCGCATCGAGGATCTCTCGGCGACGTGGACGATGCCGGCCTGGGACCTCGCGGCAGGCAAGATGATCCTCCCGTGGGGACGCGCCGACGTCTGGAACCCCACAGACAACCTCACCCCGTTCGACACGCTCGATCCGCTCGATCGCGTGCGCCTTTCGTCGTGGGCGATCCGCGGCCGGCTCTATCGCGGGGCGACGACCGTCGAGGGGGACGTTCTCCCGGCTCCCGGGGTGACGCGCCTCCCCATAGCCGACCGACGATGGCTGCCGCTTCCCGCCTCGACCCCGAGCCCATTTCCGGGCGGGCCTTCCACGTTGGCGCTGGACTGGCGCGAAGGGGACGCCACCTACCCCGGCGTCCGCCTGGACAATGCCGCGTGGGCGGTCAAGGTCGATCGCCGGGGATCGTGGTGCGAGGGATCGATCTCGCATTACCAGGGCTGGGACGACCAGAGCGTCCTCCTCGGCCGCCCTCTCCTCGGCCCTTCGACGCCGACCACTCTCGTCGTGGCCCTCGACCGGGTCCAGCCCCGGCTGCGGTCGACGGGGGGCGACCTCGCGATCGTCCGGGGCCGGCTCGCGCTCCGCGGCGAGCTCGCCGTGGACTCTCGCGGCGCCCCGGCGGATCGGAGCTTCACCTTCTTCGTCCTCGAGGCGGAGTGGACCCAGGGGAACTGGCGGATGATCGGCGGCTGGGCCGACATCCGCGGCGCGGCCGCGGTGACCACCACCGCCTCGTCGCTCGAGCAGGGGGCGCTCCCGGCGGTCATCCTGCACGTCGAGAGAAGCGTCCCCACGGGGCCCGGGGCATCCATCGAGGTGGTCCGGAGCCTTCAGGGAGACGGGACGCTGGGGAGGGGGGAGGTCTCCCTGCCGGTGGGCCCGTCGCTGCGAATCTCGGCGGGGGTCGAGATGATCGACGGACCGGACGGGACGTTTCTCGGCGCCTGGCGCCGGAACGATCGCGCCCTCGTCAGGGCGCGGTGGTCCTTCAGGCGCTGAGGATCCGCTTCAGCGCCGCGCGGACGTCGTCGATCTTCACGCCGTGGTCGGCCTCCTTGTACAGGACCGAGCCTGTGTGGTCACGGATGACGAGACCGTGGCTCCCGAAGCCGAGCTCCTGCACCGCCTTCACCCCTTCATCCGACGTGCAGTCCACGTTGCGCGCCTTCACCTTCCCCGGAAACTCGCTCTCGAGCCCGCTCACGGCGGGCATCAGCCGGCTGCAGACCATTCAGCCGGGGATGTAGTAATAGGTGACGACCGGGGCGTCGGCGCTCACGACCGGCCCGCACGCTGCAACTATCAGCAGCGCCGCCAGGATGGCGGCCGCCGCGGCACTCCCTCGATGGGTCATGGGTTCTCTCCATAAATTCCGGACATCCGGAAAGTGTCCCTGAGACGAACGTTCGGAGCCTAACACGGTGAGGGGGGTTGCCGCCGGACATCTCGCGGTGCAGATTGATCCCCATGCCGCGCATTCTCTGGGCCCCCCCGGCGCCGGGCGCCTCCTCGACGCTCCCGGCGGAGATCCACTTCGGCAGCCCGAACGAGTTCATCTCGGAGTTCGCCCCCGCGCTCGAGAGCGGCTCGGTCTTCCTCAAGCACGACAAGCCCCCCGCCGTCGGCGAGGTGCGCGACGTCCTCGTCGAGATCGGGTTCATCGCCCGCACCTTCCGGATGCGGGCCGAGGTGACCGAGGTCGTCACCCTGGGACAGAGCCGCCTCAACGGGAAACCCGCCGGGTTCGTCGTGAGCTTCTCGCCGACCAGCGAGGCGCTCCTCGCCGAGCTGAAGCATCTCGTGATGCAGCTCCGTAAGGGGCTCTCCTACGAGGCCGCGAAGCTCAAGACCGGGGACGCGGGCGAGCGCCTGCCGGTCGAGAAGCAGATCCGCGCCATGCCGACGACGTTGAAGGTGATGCTCGCGCTCAAGGCGGGGCGCGAGGAGCGAGCGGCGCTCGCGAACGATCCGGACCCGCAGGTCCTGCAGTTCCTCCTGAAGAACTCGAAGCTCGGCGTCGACGAGGTGCGGGCCATCTCCTCGCGGACGAACCTCTCCCACCAGCACGTGACGACCATCGCCGGGAACACGGCGTGGCTCAACGATGAGCAGGTCAAGCTGAACCTCGCGCGGAACCCTCACCTCCCCGACGTCCTCGTCGAGCCCCTCCTCGGGTCGATGAGCGTCAACCAGCTCCGCATCGTGAGCGCCTCGGTCAGCACGACGCCGAAGGCCCGCCGGGTGGCGCACAAGCTCCTGTTCACGAAGGAGAAGTAAGAAAAAAGCGGCGCGGAGGGGCGCCGCTCTCAGATCACTTGCAGGTCTTGCCGCCCTTGCCTCCCTTGCACGAGTTCGAGCAGCAGTCGCTGTTGACCGAGCACGAGGCGCCCGCGCTCGAGCAGCCGCCACCGCCCCCCTCGACGAGGGTGCAGTTGTAGAGGGCGTTCCGCCCGTTGATGTCGTCGCTCGCCACCTGCTTGTCATTGCAGTACGCGACGCTGGCATACATCAGCGCCGACGACGAGCTCGAGTGCGCGAGGCCGATGACGTGCCCGACCTCGTGGGCCACGACCGAGTCGAGGTAGATCTCGTTGCTGCAGCTCCCCTGCGCGGGGGTGGTGTAGTCGTACGTCAGGTTGAACGCCACGTCGGCGTCGGTGATCTTGTCCATCGTGACGCCGCCGCACGTCCCCGTTGAGCTCGTGCTGTAGTAGCCGGTGAGCGTCGCCGCGAGGCACGTGCCGGAGCAGATGTGGAGAGGATCGCCGAAGATCACGTCGCTGATCCCGTCCCCCTGGCGGTACGCGACCGACGAGGACGAGCTCGCCGTCACGTTGACCCCGCTGCTGTTCCAGGTCTTGATCGCGTTGACGGCCGCCGTCACGCCGTGATCGGGATCTCCCCCCGTCACCGTCGAGACGCCGCGGTTGTCCACGTTCACCTGGCGCGGAGTGTCCGCGTTGAACCACCGCCGCGTCGGCGAGAGCAGCGCGTAGCCGAAGGCCGCGGTGGAGATCATCACCATCACGAAGGCCGCCGGGACGGCGACATGGAATCGATTCTTCATCGCCGCCTCCTATTTGCCGGCCCGGCCGAGCTGCCGGGCGAGATCGGACATGGGCATCCCGTCAGCCAGGCCCCCCTCCAGGAGGAGGTTGCCGAGCTGGTCGTGCTTCACCTTCGACAGCCCTTCCGCGTACCCCGCGACCATCGCCACGCCGTCGTACCACCGGGCGATGAAGGCGACGACCTCGTCACCCTTGTGAAACTTCGGGGCCCCCTCCATCTCGGAGGTGAAATCGCCCACCGTCCCGCCCGGGACGCGCACGATCAGCTGATCTGCGGCCGTGCCGTGCAGGCGCCCCTTCACGTCGAGCGTCACGAGCGTGAAGATGGCCGAGCCTTCGTCGTTCCAGGCGCTCTGGATGTCCACCACCTTCGCGTGAACGACCGACTCCGACATCTTCTGGAGGGTCGGGACGTCCACTTTCAGGAACGTCGAGGCGCCGCTGATCGACACCCCCGCGATCGCGATGGCGGCGAGAACAACCGCCGCGCCCAGTCTGCTTCGTCTCATCGTCACGGCCTCCTTTGGCTCGTGCGGCTCCCCTCCCCCCAGGGCGGGCGCGCCGCGTGAACTCCCAACACGACGGACAAGTCCGACGACTTATACCGGGATCGGCGAAGTGGGTCAAGGCGTTGGTGGCCCGTTACGGGCAGGTGCCCGCGGCGGTGACGAGGGCGCCGGGGCGGGTGCTCGCCGCAGGGCGGAAGCCGAGGGGGGCGATGGCCGCCGCGTTCGTGCTCGAGTGGCCCACCATATACAGGCTGGCGTGGCGCGGGGCCGGCATCGCGGAGTCGGTTCTCGACAGCTCCGCCCCCGCCGCCCCCTGCGGCACGGCGTTGGCGAAGCAGGCCGATCCCTTGAAGACGGCGCCGCAGAAGAGATCGGCGTGCGCCTGGTTGCACTGCGCGTTCGCCACGAACTGGGTCGGGCCGCCGCACGGCTGCCCGATCATCCCGCAGTCACTCGGTGCGACGCACGTCGAGCCGGCGGCGGTGCCGCTGCACACGCCTTTCACGCCGTTCGGGTCGTAGTCGCGCTTGAAGAGATCGTACCCGGAGACGCCGGAGACCTGAGGTCGCGCGCGCCACGTGAGCGTCGCGACGTTCGTGGCGGGATCGTGGTCGATGCGCAGGCCGTCGAGGGGCTGGAGCGTCGCGTCGAGATCCGAGTTGGTCAGATCGCTCCCGTCTCCCGGGTAGACCTCGACGCGGACCGTGGATGAGGCCGCGCAGGAGAGATCGGACGAGCACCGCGACTCGAGGAGGTAGTCGCCGTCGTCGTTCGGAGCGACGACCGCGTCGCCGTCCGGCGAGAAGGGGGAGACGACCTGACTCACCTGCCCGGCGGCGTCGAGCGCGCTCCACTGGTACTCGAGGAGGCCGACGAGGCACTCGTGCCCCGAGGGCCCTGCCGTCGAGCGCCTCGCGTCGAGGGTGACCGGCGTTCCCGCGGCGCCGAACTGGGCCCGCAGCACCGTCCCGCCAGTCCGCGCGTCAGCGGCGCTCCCGGCGATGTTCAGCGCGATCTGCCCGCAGTTATCCGGGTCCCCCTGGCTCGGGCATACGACGAGGCCGTCCATCGGGTCGGGCTCGATCGAGGAGGGCGCGACGCG
>JACPZX010000036.1 GCA_016195325.1 Acidobacteriota bacterium | reverse complement strand
TCCCCCCGAGGATGTGGAGCGTGGTGCCGAACGGGGAGAAGAAGATGTGTCCCCCCTCGTGGAAGGGGAGGTTCACGTAGTCGATGACGGACCAGTCAGTGAAATGGAAGGCCCGCGTGACCGTCGTCCAGCCGAGGGCCGCGACGAGGAGGCCGAAGAGAATGCTCACGCCGCCATGAGACGATGGCGGGCGGTGCCTCGTCAACGTCGCGCCGGTTCGTGTACGATGCCCGCTTCGCCCGCCAGGGCCGCGGGAAGAACAAGAGGAGGCGGCGCATGACGATGAAGCGAAGGTCGAGCCGAAGGGAGTTCCTGGGAGCGGCGGTGGCGTCGAGCGCTCTCGTTCTGCCCGCGTGGGGGGCGGCCGAGCCGGCGGGCGCGTCGAAGAACGTCGCGGCGAAGCCGGCGCGCGCGAGTGAGTCGGAGAAGCTGCTCAAGCCCCGCCCGGACCATCCGACGCCCGCCACGTACGATCGGCTCGACCAGGCCTGGTACAAATCGAACATCGCGCGGTTACAGACAAAGCTGAAAGAGGCCCGCGTCGACGCGGCGCTTCTCACCGATCGCTGGAACATCATCTACTTCACCGGCCTCTTCCACACGACCACCGAACGCCCCTTCGCGATCCTCATCCCCGCCGACGGCCTCGATCTCACCTGGTTCCACCCGGGGCTCGATCGCGACCTCGTCGCCTCGTGGTGGATCCAGGACCGCGAGTCGTACTTCGACATCCAGCACGCGAAGGGCGGGTTCCCGAACGAGGGGAAGGTCGTCGAGGGAGACAAGGTCGACCTGACGCGCTGGATGTGGGAGGGAATCCGCAAGCGCGGCTACGACGGGAAGACCGTCGGCCACGACGCCACGTACGACGAGCGGCCGAAGGCGACGATCGCCGACGTCTGCCCGAAGACGTCGCTGCGGAAGATCGACGACCTCTGCATGAACATGAGGATGGTGAAGACTCCGGAGGAGATCGCGCTGACGCAGCGCGCGATGAACTATTTCGACCGGATCCACGCCTTCGCCCGCGATCTGATCCTCGCGCGCGGCACCGACCTCATCGACTACGAGATCGCGCAGGAGACGATGACCTACGGGACGGGGCTGATCCTGGCCGACATCAAGCGCGACGAGCGGCCGCACACGGCGGTCGGCGTCTCGGTCGACATCGGCGTTCGCACCGGCATCGGCACCGCGTACCCCCACCCGAACCAGTTCCACTACAACAAGGTGAAGAAGGGGGACTCGCTCCAGGTCTCGGGGGTCGTGCAGGTCGGCGGCTACGGCGGCGAGCTGTACCGCGCGTACCAGCTCGGGCCGTGGGACGCGCACCGCGAGAAGGTGTGGGAGGCGCACACCGAGTCGTGCCGCATCCAGCAGGAGCAGTCGGCCGCTGGGGTCGCGTGCTCCCACGTCGCGAAGGCGGTCCACGACTACCAGGTGAAGGCGGGGATGCAGAAGTACATCTACCACCGCCCCGGCCACGGCCAGGGGATGGAGGGGCACCAGCCCCCCTACCTCGCCCTCGGCGATTTCACCACGCTCGAGGAGGGGATGATGTTCAGCAACGAGCCGGGGCTCTACGATCCGGAGAACGGCTTCGGCTACAACCACTCCGACTGCGTCCTCGTCACCCTCAAGACGGGCGTCCCGATGAGCTCCGTCCCGATGACGAAGGACTGGTGCCTCCTGAAGGTGTGACGGCATGTGCGGCATCGTAGGAATCTTCTCGCACGACTCCCCGGTCGACCCCGCCGCACTCTCGCGCGCGACGCAGGCGCTTCACCACCGCGGCCCCGACGGACAGCGCCACTTCATCTCGCCGGACGGCCGCGCTGCCCTCGGCCACGCCCGTTTGAGCATCATCGACCTCCGGACGGGGGATCAGCCGATCGCCAACGAGGAGGGGACGGCGCACATCGTCGTGAACGGCGAGTTCTACGGCTACGAGAAGATCCAGCGCGAGCTGACGGAGCATGGCCATCGCCTTCGCACGCGCTCCGACAGCGAGATCGCGCTGCACCTGTACGAGGACCTCGGGGCCCAGTGCCTTCACCGGCTCCGCGGCGAGTTCGCCTTCATCCTGTGGGACGAATCCAGCCGCACGGTCTTCGCCGCGCGCGATCGCTTCGGGATCAAGCCGCTCTTCTTCGCGCGCCACGAGGGGAAGCTCTACTTCGCCTCCGAGGTGAAGGCCCTCTTCGCCGCGGGAATCCCGGCGCGGTGGGACGCCGAGTCGCTCTACAACTCCGTCGATCTCGGCGGCCACCAGGCCCGCACCCTCTACGAGGGTGTGTACCAGGTCCCGGCGGGACACTACGCGCTGGTGAGCGGATCGGGGCGCATGCAGCTCTACCGCTACTGGGACTTCGACTTCCCCACTGCCGATCGCGCCGTGGCGGACCGCCCCGATCGGGAGTACGCCGAGGAGTTCCGCGCCGCCCTCGACGAGTCGGTGAAGATCCGCCTCCGCGCCGACGTCCCCGTCGGCTGCTACCTGAGCGGCGGCCTCGACTCGGCTTCCGTGCTCGGCCTCGCGGCGCGGCACCACGCGGAGCCGATCCGCGCCTTCACGCTGACCTTCGATCGCGCGGACTACGACGAGGAGGCGATCGCGCGCGAGATGGCGGAGAGGGCGGGGGCGATATTCCATCCGATCGCGATACGCCAGGACGATCTCGCCGACAGCTTCGCCGACGCCACCTTCCAGTCGGAGACTTTCTGCGTCAACGCACACGGCGTCGCGAAGTACCTGCTGAGCCGCGCCGTGCGCGACGCCGGGTACAAGGTCGTCCTGACGGGAGAGGGATCGGACGAGATCCTCGGCGGCTACGCGCACTTCCGCCGCGACATGCTCCTGCACAACTCGCAGGGGCAGGACCCGGCGACGGTGCGCGGGCTCCTCCACGATCTCGAGACGGCGAACCCCGTGTCGAGGGGTCTCCTCCTGCCGCACGGCGAGACGGGATCGCTCACCGGGGTGCAGCGACTCCTCGGCTACGTCCCCTCGTGGATCGAGACCTTCTCGGCCCGCTCCCGGAAGATGCAGGCCCTTCTCGCCCCCGAGTACCTGGCGGCGTTTCACGGGCGCGAGGGGTTCCGCTCCCTCTTCGACGACATCGACGTGAGGGGGCAGCTCCGGGGCCGCGACCCGGTCCACCAGTCGCTCTACCTCTGGTCGAAGACCGCCCTGCCGTCGTACATCCTCTGCGTCCTCGGCGACCGGATGGAGATGGGGCACTCGATCGAGGGGCGCGTCCCGTTTCTCGATCACCACCTCGTCGAGGTGATCCGCAGCCAGCCCGTCGCGATGAAGATCCGCGGCATGACCGAGAAGTTCGTCCTCAGGGAGGCGGCCCGCCCCGTGATCACGGACACGGTCTACAACCGGCAGAAGCACCCGTTCCTCTCCCCTCCGGCGACGCTCAACCCGTCGCGCAAGCTCAACGTGCTGATGCAGGACATGCTCCGCGGAAAGGTCCTCGCCTCGATTCCCTTCTTCGACAGGACGAAGGTCGTCGCCCTCCTCGACGATCTCGAGGCGATGGACGAGGGATCGCGCGTCGCCGTCGATCAGGTGCTGATGATCCTGATGAGCGCGTGCGTGCTCCACGAGCGGTTCCGGCTTGGCGCCTGAACCGGATCCCCCCTACCCGCCGCCCCGGCGCGCCTGGTCCCTCGTGGGCGTCCTGACGATCGTCTACGTCTTCTCGTTCGTCGATCGCCAGATCCTGTCGCTCCTGGTCCAGCCGGTTCGCCGGGATCTGGCGATCAGCGACACGCAGATGAGCCTGCTGATGGGGGCGAGCTTCGCCCTCTTCTACACCTTCTTCGGGATTCCCCTCGGCCGCGCGGCGGACTCCCGGAGCCGGCGGTGGATCGTCGCGCTCGGCTTCGCCGCGTGGAGCCTCTTCACCGCGGCGTGCGGCCTTGCGACGACCTTTCCGCAGATGCTCGCGCTCCGGATGGGCGTCGGCGTCGGCGAGGCGGCGCTCGCGCCGGCGGCGTACTCTCTGATCGCGGATTCCTTCGAGGCGCGGAAGCGGGCGACGGCGCTCGGCGTCTACTCGACGGGGATCTACGTCGGCGCCGGCCTCGCGTTCGTCGTCGGCGGCACGATCGTCGGGCTCGCGGCGTCGTGGCGGACGGTCTTCTTCGCCGTCGGGCTCCCGGGGCTGGCGCTCGCGCCGCTCGTCCTGGCGATGAGGGAGCCGGCGCGGCGGGGGGACACCGGCGGCGGCAGCGCCACCGTCCGCGACGTGTCGGAGTGGTTCCGGGCCAACGCGGAGACCCTCGTCTGCCACAACCTCGGGTGCGCGCTCATGGCCCTCGGCGGGTACGCGATCACGGCGTGGGCGCCGGCGTTCCTCTCGCGGAGGTACGGCCTCGGCCCGGCCGAGGCGGGGCTCGCCTTCGGAGCGGTCGTGCTCCTCGCGGGGAGCGCCGGCGTGATCGCCGGAGGCCGCTACGCCGATCGCCTCGCGGCGCGCGGCCGGCGCGACGCGAACCTTCGCGTCGCCGCGATGACATCCCTCGCGTGCCTTCCTTTCGCCACGCTCTTCCCCCTGGCGCCGGGGGCGACCGCCGCGCTCGCCCTGCTCGTGCCGACGATGTTCTTCGGAAGCGTCGTGTGGGGGGTCGCCCCGGCGGCGATCCAGGAGATGATGCCGAACTCGATGCGAGGCCAGGCGTCGGCGGTCTACCTCTTCGCGGTCAACGCGATCGGGCTGGGGCTCGGGCCCACGGCGGTCGCCCTTCTCACCGACAGGGTCTTCGGCGACGAGCGCGCGGTGGGGTGGTCGCTCGCGATCGTGGGGTGCGGGGCCTATCTGTCGGCGTCGGCGCTGCTCGCTCTGTCGCTGCGCCCCTTTGCGCGGAGCCTCGACTACCTGCGGGCGCGCACCGCCCAGTAGATCTCGCCGAGGGGCTCGACCGAAGGCTCCAGGCCGGCCCCCCTGAAGAGCCGCTCGAGCCTCTCCCGCCTGAAGCACTCCGAGCCGTGGCCGTCCCCGGTGATGAGGAGCTCGGGGCCCGACCGCGCCCAGTCGATGGGCTGCATGGCGCCGCGCCGGTGCATCTCGGTGTACCACTCGGCCCTCGGCGCGAGGGAGTCGGGGGAGTAGACCACGATCACCGCGATCCCCCCCGGCCGGATCACGCGCGCGAACTCGCGAAGCGCCCGCTCCTTGAGATCGCCGAGGAGGCCGAGGGTGTTCTGCGCGCAGTAGAGCGCGTCGAACGAGCGATCCGGGAAGGGGAGATCCCCGGCGCTCGCCGCGGTGAGCCCCGTGCTTGCCGCGAGCTTTCTCGCCCGCACGGCCTGGTGGAGGTAGGACTCGAGGAAGTCGATGCCGGTGAGGCGCCTCGGTCCGGCTCCGAGGGACTCGAGGAGCCGCCCGTCGCCGCAGCCGACCTCGAGGACTCTTCCGGTGCGGGGGAGGGCGCTCTCGAGGAACGCGATCTCCTGCTCGAGGGCGCGCCGGATCCGGGGAGGGGCGCTGCCGTAGCACGCCTCGAGGAAGACGCCGCTCGCGTGCGCCTCGTACCACTCCGCCGCGCCGGGTGACGCGTCGGGTCGGTCGGACGAGCCCACGTCGCGCTCACGCCTCCGGCAGGCGCGCGCCGAAGAGCGGCTGGCCGCCGAGCGAGCGGTAGAAGCCGTGCGCGGCGATCGCCACGAGAATCGCGAGGGCGAAGTAGGCCGTGCCGTCGTACCAACCGGCGCGCGCGTCCGGGACGGGAGCGTTCCACGTCAGGAAGAACATCGTCACGATGAGGGCGAAGAGCCCGAGGCGCGCGAGCGCGAAGGTGATGGCCGCCGAGATGACGAGGGCGAGGCCCACGTCGGCGACGAGGATGCCGGTCTGGTTGAAGAGGTACTCCATCACGGTGCCGATAGTGAAGAAGACGGCGATGCTCGTCTTCCAGTTGCCTCTCGAGAAGACCAGTCCGGTCACCATGAAGTAGAGGAGGATGATCGCCTGGAGGGTCGCGTTCAGGGAGACGACGAGCGTCTCCGTCAGCAGGTGAGAGGGCCCGAGGAGGACGTCGAGGGCGTTCACCGAGGGCTTCGGCCCCGCCATACCGAACCATTCGGGGCTCAGCCTCAGGAGCGTCGCCGCCAGGGATATCGAGGTCCCGAGGAGGGCGCCGAGGAGGAGGTCCCGCCCGACCATCGGGTCGTTGAACCTTCCCGCGAGCAGGCGCGTCCACGAGATGATGCTGTCGGGCCAGTGGCGCCTCACGATCGGCTCGAGCGCGACGTAGAGAAGCCATGCGATCCCGGCCGGGAAGGCCGCGCGCCCGAGCGCCACCTGGAAAACCGAGAACTCCTTCGCGACCGAGGCGGTGTGATCCGCCGAGAGGACCCAGGTCGCGAGGACCCCCAGGAAGACGAACTGCGCGAACCGGAAGGCTCCCTTCCGATCGTCGCGCCCGCTCTTGATGTTCCGCCGCGCGAAGTAGATCGCGCCGACGAGCGCCGAGAGGAGGAAGATCACGCTCACGACGCTGCCGATCTGCACCCCCTTGGGGATCTCGGCCGCCTCCATCCGGGCGGGGCGGGTCCACGGGTGAAGGAGCTCGAAGTAGATCGGCTTCCCGTGGTACGCCGCCGCCTCGATGCGGACCGGCAGGTCGGGGATGCCGTCGTAGCGAGTCTCCCACGCCGCGCGGGAGTCGGCGAACGAGAGCGGGGCCCACGTGGACCTCACGGGCGTCACCTTCGCCACGTCGAAGCCGGCCTCGGCCAGCAGCGTCTTCCAGTCGGGGTCGGGGAACGGTCCCTCGGACTCGTCCTTCTGCGGTGGGACCGCGGCGAAGTGGATGAGCCTGCCCTCCGTGTCGACCTGCACCGACGCCATTCCCGAGAGGATCGGGGGGGGATCGTTGTCGCCGACGACGCCGATGCGGTTGAGGGGCTCCATGAGGCGCGGGCTCTGCCGGTAGATCAGCGCCACGGCGCTCGGCTGTCCCTTCGATAGCGCGTCCCATTTCCGCGGGCCGCTGTCGTGCTTCGCGACGTAGTCCAGGTACTCGCCGTCCGTACCGAGGAAGCGCTTGCTGTCGGCGGGAGGATCGGTGTAGCCGATCTTCCTCAGGATCTCGTGAGCGCGCTCGACGAGATAGTCGGGGGTCTTGGTGAACGGGACCCTGTGGAACAGCTCCTCCCGGCGCGTGGCGAAGACGCCCGCGGCGAGCGACGCGACGAAGAGGCCGAGGCAGATCCACGCGACCTTCGGTTTCAGCCCCCCCGCGTCTCCCGCAGCCGCCACCATCTCGGGAGACGGGGTCTCGCCGGCGGCGAGGGCCGCGGCGAGGGGATCGCCTCCGGGCAGCGCCGCGGCCACGGCGAGGGCCGAGGCCGGTCGGAGAGCGGGGTCGGCCGAGAGGCACCTCAGGATGACGCGCTCGACGGCGGGGTCGCACTCCTGGACCAGACTGGTGACGCTGGCAGGGGTCGTCTCGGTCTGGAGGCGCTGCAGATCGGGAATCGTGTCGGCGCTGAAGGCGGGCTTGCCCGTGTACAGCTCGTAGAGGACGAGGCCGAGCGAGTAGATGTCGCTCCGGACCGTGACCTCCTTTCCCGAGAGCTGTTCGGGGGCCATGTACGCCGGGGTCCCCGCGCGCACCTCGCGCCCGTCGATCTCCCCCGCGAGCGCCGCCAGCCCGAAGTCGGCGATGCGCACCTTGCAGCGCCCGTCGAGCATGACGTTGGCCGGCTTCAGATCGCGGTGGAGCACCCCCTTGTCGTGCGCGGCGGCCAGCCCCGCGCAGATCTGTCGCGCGATCTCGGTCGCCTTCTCCGAGGGGAAGCGGCCGATGCGCTTGAGGAGGGTTGCGAGATCCTCGCCGTCGACGTACTCCATCGAGAGGAAGTGCTGGCCGTCCACCTCGCCCACGTCGTAGACGCGGCAGACGTTGGCGTGGGAGATCTGCCGGGCGATCCGCACCTCGCCAAGGAAACGCTCGAGGCGGCTCGGGTCGCTCTCGAAGGCGGGGGGGAGGAACTTCAGCGCGACCTGCTGCGCGAGCTTCAGGTCGTCGGCGCGGTAGACCTCGCCCATCCCCCCCTTGCCGATCTGCTCGATGACCCGGTACCGGTCCGCCACCATCTCGCCCGGCGTGAACCGGCCGTGATCCACCGACGACTGGGCGAGGGCGCTCGGGCCGACGTTCGTGTGGGCCCGGCTCACCCCGGCCGGTCCGGCCGGCGTGCGGCGCGCCGCCGGCTCGGCGGGGGCGAGGCGGGTGGGGGTGAGCGAGTCGGATCCCGATCCGCTGGTCGGCATGCCGCACGAGAGGCAGAACCGGCTCGATTCGGGGATCTCGCTCGCGCACGTCGCACAGGCCATCATGCGGTCCACAGTCTCCGGCGCCGCGCGGGGAGGACCGCCGCGACGAGGCTCTCGTTACGGATCGACCGGGTGGAAAGGTTCCATGGTACCGCAATCCTTCCGGAGACTCACGCCAGCGGCTTCCTCGCGTAGAAGGTCAGGCTCTGGACATTTCCCTCCGCCTCGGCCGCGAGCCTGCCGGCGGTCGACTCGCACGACGGGCCGCAGCAGCTCGAAGGCGGCGTCATGACGGGGTCGCTCGCGTCGAGATCGGACGTGACGAGCCCCTCGATCTGGTCCCGGTCATAGACGAGCCGCGCCCGGACCTCGACGTCGGCGAGCCCCGCCTCGAGGAGCCCTGCGGCGTACTCGGACTCGGAGATCGCCCCGGCGATGCACGAGGCGTACGCGGCCGCGTCGCCGCGCGCCCACTCCGGGAGCTTCTCGACGACGATGTCCGAGACGAGCATCCGTCCGCCCGGCTTGAGGACGCGCGCGATCTCGGCGAAGACCCTCGGCTTCTCGGGGGAGAGGTTGATGACGCAGTTCGAGATCACCCAGTCGACCGTCCCGCTCTCGACGGGAAGCTCCTCGATGATCCCCTTCCGGACCTCGACGTGCGCCATCCCCGAGCGGGCGATGTTTTGCCGCGCGCGCGCGATCATCTCGTCCGTCATGTCGACGCCGATGACGCGGCCCGTCGGCCCCGTCCTCTTCCCGGCGAGGAGCAGGTCGATGCCGGCGCCGCTCCCGAGATCCACGACCGTCTCTCCCTCGCGGACGCCGCTGAACGCCACCGGGTTCCCGCAGCCGAACGAGTTGACGACCGCGTCCTCGGGGAGGGCGCTGGTCTCGGCGTCCCCGTAGCCTGCGATCTTCGCGGCGACCCCCTTCGGCGCCCCGCCGCAGCACCCCGACCCTTCCGTCACGGCCTTCGCGTACGCCCTGGATACGTCCTCCCGAACCCTCTCCTGCTCTCTCATGGCTTTTCCTTTCTGCCGGACGAGGCACGCCCCCTTCCGGCGGGTTTCGACGTTCGTGGCGCGGGAGCGCACGGGCCGCACCCGCAGCATCCTTCGATGGCGTCCGCTATCGCGCGCAATGTCCCGACCAGCTCCGCCGCGCGGACCTCGTAGTAGATCTCCTTGCCGCGTCGCGAAGACGTCAGGATCCCCGCGTCCCTCAGCGTCGCGAGGTGCCGGGAGACGACCGAGAGATCGACTGCGCAGCATCCCGAAAGCTCCGTGACGCCGCACGGGCGCCGGCACTCGGCGAGGCGCCCGAGGAGGGCGATGCGGTTCGGGTCGCACAGGGCCTTGAAGAGACGCGGCGGGATCTTCCCGATGAGATCCGCCGCGCCCGCCCGTCGTCCGCCGGACCGCCTTTTCATTTGCATGATGGTGCAAGTATACAAGCGATGCCCGCGCTGTCAAGGGGCTCTTGCAACCCGATGAACCTGTGGTAGTCTCCGCGAAACCTCTTTCCCGAAGGCCGACATGAAGCTGATTCAGTTCCGATCGCCGGAGACGACCCCGGCGGCGCCTCGCGAGGAGCCGCCCGCAGGGAAACCGCCCGCCTCGAAGGCGACGGATGCCGCGGCCCGGTCGCTCCAGGCGGCCGTCCTCAGGCGGGTGGTGAGCGGGCAGCGCTACCTGCAGATCTCCGCCGAGGCGCATCGCGAGCGCTGCGCCTCGCGCGCCCGCGCCGCGCTGGCGGGAGCCGGTCCCGTGCTGGGGGAGTCGAACGGACGGCACGTGCCCCTCGGCGTCACGCCGATCGGTGGGCCGGCCGGGTACGGGGTGGTCGCGCTCACCGACCTCGTCGCGGACTCCGACTCGCGGCGGATCGCGCTTCTCGGGGGGCCTGGATCGGGGAAGTCGACGCTCATGTGGCTGGCGGCGCGCCGCGTCGCCGAGTCGGCCGGCAGCCGCCCCGTCGTCCCGGTGGTCCTCGCGCTGAAGAGCTTTCAGGGGGTGGCGCGGACGGTCGGGGTCCAGGGGATTGCGCGGCACGTGACCGAGCGGATCCTGCGCGAGATCTCCGCCCCTCCGTACGAGTGGACGCGGAACGACTTCCTGAGGGCCGCCTCGAACGGCTGGTGCCTGTTCCTCTTCGACGGCCTCGACGAGATCGACGCGGAGGACGCCCGCGTCGTCGTCTCGGCGATCGCCGGCCTCGTGCGGGCACACCCGGAGTGCCGCTTCGTCGCCTCCGCCCGCACCGCGGCCTACCGCGGTGCCGTCGAGCTCCGGGACTTCAAGAGGTTCGAGGTCCAGCCCGTCGATCCTCTCGGGGACGACGCGGCCGAATATCTATCGGGAATCGACAGCCTCAAGAGCCACGTCAAGGGCTTCCGGCAGATGCTCGAGTTCGAGGCGCCGATACGGGCCGCCCTCTCGACGCCGCTGCGGCTTCTTCTCGCCGCGCTGATCTACCGCGACAAGAGCGAGGCGATCCCCGAGGGGAGGGTGAAGCTCTACCGCGACGCGCTGGAGTGGATCGAGTCGCCGGAGAGACGGCGCACGCCCCAGGAGCAGGTGAGCCAGTGGCTCATGCTCTCCCCCGAGGCGTGCCTGAGGTCTCTCGCCGTCCTGGCGGTAAAGGCGGGCGAGCCCTAGTTCTGCTGCCCCGCGAAGACGAACGTCAGGCTGAACTTGTCGGTGAAGCCGAGCCCCTTGGCCGCGAGGAACGTCACCTTCCCCGCGTGGCTGACGGCCTTCCCGAGCACCATGATGAAGACGTCGTCGCCGTTCTCCGCCACTCCCTGGCAGGAGAAGCCGACGCGCCCCGATCCGACGGAGCCGTCGCACGTGAGGGGCGCCGTCGGGTTCCCGTCACCGTTGGTGTCGAGGAGCATGTCGGCCGTGAAATCCGGCGCGGCCGCCGACTGGAAGATCGTCATCGTCCCGACGAGCTTGCCGGTGGCTCCCTTGCCGGCCGACGGATCGAGCGGCTTCGCCGAACCCTGAATCGAGATGGTGTAGGCCGTTCCGGTCGAATTGTTCGTCGGATCGAGCTGCGGCGATCCCGACTGCGCGAGAGCGGGGAGCGAGGCGAGGACGACGATGGCGGCGAGCAGAGCGAGGCGTGACAGCGTTCTGGTCCGGGTCATGAATTTCTCCTTGGCTGCGCGCGACGGCGCAGGTTTCTTCTCGAGCGGGCTGAAGCGGGTAGGACCTCATCATACGACGTGATCGGCCCGCCCGCTACGGAGAAGTCGCTGGTGCCGGAGGTGGGAGTTGAACCCACACGAGGGGTGACCCTCGGAGGATTTTGAGTCCTCTGCGTCTGCCATTCCGCCACTCCGGCCCGAGGGGCGCAAGACCGCGCAAGGCGACGGCCAGAGTAACCGATCGAAGCCGCGTCCGCACGAGTGACCGCTCGTAACACTGAATCTCGCCGCGTACTTGGCCGACCTTGGTGGCGACGGATGGCAAGCGACCGAATCACCCCCGGGGCGCTCCGCGCTGAAGTCGAAGTGCTCAGCCCATTTTGCGACGAGAAGCATCCGCTCTCAGGAGTGACTCGCCACAACGCAGCACGTAAAATGGACGAAGTTGATTCGTGGAGCCCTCGCATCATGGCCAACAACTCGAGCATCGAGTGGACGGACGCAACTTGGAATCCCGTCACTGGTTGCACAAAAATCAGTTCCGGATGCAAGAACTGCTACGCGGAGAGATTTGCGGAGCGATTCCGCGGCGTGATGGGTCATCCCTACGAGCAGGGGTTTGATCTGACGCTGTGGCCTGCGCGCCTCCAGCTTCCTCTCACTTGGAGACGTTCCCGAATGGTGTTCGTCAATTCGATGTCAGATCTTTTTCACGAAGACGTTCCCGACGAATTCATCCAGAGCGTTTTCGATGTGATGGAGCAAGCCACTCACCACACATTCCAGTTTCTGACGAAACGGTCGGTCCGCCTTGTACAGTGGACAGAGGCGAGGTATTCCTTGGACAAGGCTCGAGAAAGGCGGCTTTGGCCACGAAACGTGTGGGCCGGTGTTTCTGTGGAAGATCAGTCCCAGACGTCGCGAATAGGGGATCTGCGGAATGTCCCGGCATTCACTCGGTTCCTTTCCGTCGAGCCCCTATTGGGCCCTGTGAGACTCTCGAACCAACAGTTGCGTTCCCTCCACTGGGTCATCGTTGGTGGGGAGAGTGGGCCGGGGGCGAGACCCATGAATCCGAAGTGGGTTCGAGACGTCCGTGATGCCTGCCAAGCGACTGGGGTTGCATTCTTCTTCAAGCAGTGGGGAGCCCACGACGCCCGCGGTCGCCGCGTTGGAAAGAAAGCTGCGGGTCGCCGTCTGGACGGTCGGACCTGGGATGCGATGCCAGCCGTCGGGGTTGGGCCGCCAAGTGCTTGACGACCCGGTCCTCTTCCCGCCAAAAAAAGTCCCGACCAGACTGAAGCACTGGATTCTCGAGGGCTACCTTTCATCTTGGGGTGGAATCATCGTTAACAGCAACAAAGGCGAGGTCCGTCTCTGTTTTGTAGACACGTGCTGTGGGTCAGGTCTATATCTCAGCCCAGACGCTCACTTGGAGGGCGACACTGCTGCGGAATCCGGCTCAGCCTTGATTGGGCCGCAGAAGCTCAAAGAGTTGGTTCAGTACGCCAAGTCGCAGGCTCGTCCGGTCCGAGCCCGAGCCCTACTGGTAAACGATGACTTGGGTGAACTCCGAACCGCGGAAGCTGCAATCCGCGACGCCGGATTGTGTGACGTGCTTGAAGAAGTCAAGTTCGAAAACAGCACATTGGAACAGGCGCGACAGATAGTCAGCGACTTTACGACCAATTGGTTCTCCCTTGTATTCATAGACCCATTCGGGCCATCGCCGACTCCATTTGCGGTGGTGTCGGAAATCGTTCGTCGTCGATTCACTGACACGCTGATAAACTTTCCGTACTACAGCATTCACAAGTGGACAGGATTCCTGTCTCGCGAAACAGCTCCGGGGGCGCGAGCCAGACTTGAAGCGATCGACGCCTTCATGGGCGGAACGGAGTGGCGGGAGGTGGCTCGACGAGTCATCGCGACGGGTGGTGATCTCGCTGGTCCACTCGTCGACCACTATCTCGGTAAGCTCTCGACCCTCGGCGTGCATGCACTTGCGCTTCCACTGCAGTTCGAAGAACGAGATCGAATCTTGTACTACCTCGTGTTCACGAGTCACAGCATCGCCGGGATGGCCGCGGCCAAGACAAGATTCGTTCAAGCGCGTTCGCGGGAATGTCAACTCCGGCAGGAGGCAGAAGTTGCTCGAACCCGTCAACCCCAGTTGTTCGATCTGTCACAAGTAACCGATGCGAAGGTTGATCTCGGTGCTCTTGTAGGCCATCTTGAAACACGTTTCGCGGGGAGAACGGTTCGCATGGACCACGTAGTGTTGGAGGGACTTCGGTTGGCGGATGTAATTGAGGAGGATGTTCGAAGAGCGCTAACGAGGCTGAAGAAAGCGGGACGGGTTGGCTACTCCGATAGGGCGTACGCGGATCACATCACGTTCAAACCTTCGAGTGCGCGCGAGAAGTAACTGAGCTCTACCGGTCCGGCGAGTGATCTGGCGTTCGAGCTGACGGTGAGGTCTTCGAGTTGCGCGCGGATTGTCCGGGGTTGCTGGCGCGGGGAGTTGCGACGTCAGGGTGCGTGCCCAGTGGACGGTCGTCGCGGAAACTGGCTAAAGTATGCGAGTGGTCTGCCGGTGAAGCCAAGGACGAACCTGCTGCGTGATTGGCGGTGCGACTTAGGCGACATCTCAACGGGACGGACCCGCGAGAGACTGAGAACCCGCGCGACAAGTACTGTAACGGCGTGGCTCCGCGCTTCATCAAGATTTCGCAAGATCTCAGTATTCACGGGTCCTGCGTTCAGCAGTTGGAAACCCCGGCACCAGCAGAGCGCCTTATCCGTCGGCCATATCCGAAAGTGTTGTGGATGGCCCACACCAATCGATACAAGGTGACGCAACAGCCGTTCGCGTAGTGAACGAAGAGAAGGCATCCGATGCTTGTGGCCGTTCGCGTTGGCGTGAGCGGATAAGACGTCGATCTGCCCCAGCACATCGTCCACGACCTTGCGGATCTTCCGTAGCTCCTTGTCGACTGAGGAGCGTCGTATTCTCAGGGTTCCGTCGCGTTTGAGCTGATATCCAACGAATCCAACCCAAGGCACCCCTTCTTTGCGAGCCGGGCGCCCCCACGAGTAGGGTCGCTTCGACTTCGCACCCCAGAATCGGTCCACATCGCGGCCGCGGTATGAATCGATGTCGAGCAGCGGGTGGAACGGGAGTCCCAGGCGGGTGAGCGTCCGACAATAGGCAGCGAGTGCTGAGGCGCAGGCTCGCCGATTCGTGCTGACGATCAGGATGTCGTCGCAGTACCTAGCGTAGAAAGACTGGCGGTGCGAGTTAAGGCGAGTTCTTGTGGACTCGTCGGCCGACGCAAGCACCGCGTTCGCCAGAATGCAAGAGAGGGCAGCGCCCTGAGGAATTCCGACACGCTCCTCCGCCGGTAGCTTGATGTGGTGTTTCCTGAATGTATCACGCGCATCGTAGATCTCCGGGACGTCGATGTGCTTGCGCGTCGTCAAGTCTCGAAGTGCGATCGCGCGCGCAGAGTCGTAGTCGTACCCGGCAAGAAATGAATCGAGGAACGCCAACGCACGTGGGTCGCACGTCGATCCGGCTCTTGTCACCAACTCGCAGAATTGGCCCCGTGCGGCAATGTGGCTGACGGAGTCGAAGAAGCCTCTGATATCACACTCGGCAACCCACAGCCGCCGCCTGTCACCGATCTCCTGAATGAAGGATCGGAGCGACGCAACAGCGTCATGATGAGAGGGTACTCGGCCGCCAACTGCGGGACGGAACGCGTAGCACCAAGGTCCGAGAGCGGGTTCAATTTGGTCTCGCATGTAGGCGGCAAAAGCGCTGCCGATGAGACTCTCGCGAAGTCCATAGGAGGTGAGGACTCTGTACTTTGCATGGTGTCCCGGGCGAGCTTTCGGAATGGCGAGCAGACGCTCTGGTCGGTAGAGATCTGCTCGTGTCCACGCCAGGGCTGCGCCGCGGCATTCATCAATTAGGCGCCGAAGTTCGCGCGCCCAACGGTATGGAAGCACAGAACTCGAAATGACGCGGAGGACATGGTGCTTCAGTGCGCCTGCGACAGCAGCGGCAGGATCCGCCGCACTCATCCGTTCTCGCCGCGTTGGGCGTGGCCACCGATTTCGCGGGGGGAGAATCTTGAGGAGTTCGTCGTCATCGGCGTCGGGCGTGGCACCGGATGCCGCAGAGACAAACTGGAGGCGCCGATGTTGCCTCGCCTTCTCGATCCGTTTGCGGCAGAGGAGCCCCACGAATCGCGAATCGCGAAAGTAGCTCTCAAGGTCGCGCATCGCACCTTCCACGGGATTGGTTGGGGCCCTCCCGGCCGAGGGACTGCGTCATCGCCAGTCCAGTGGCACGTAG
This sequence comes from Acidobacteriota bacterium, assembly GCA_016195325.1. NCBI lineage: Bacteria > Pseudomonadati > Acidobacteriota > Acidobacteriota bacterium. The sequence goes on along the minus strand of JACPZX010000036.1, from coordinate 27,160 downwards.
TACATACCATGGTAGGGGACTACCGTTTCCCGACGATGGGCCAGGAACGCCACTTAGCGAAGCGCACCCCTACCTGGCCCATGCTCGACTGCTTGTCAGGACTGAACGGGACAGCCTTTCGGCTCCCGCTCGGCCCAGAGAGAGCCCCATTCGGGATACACCCTTCAAGATACTGCCGTCAAGTAGGGTCAACCTGCCAAACACGTCTTCTGATCGAGAAATCCCACCCAACGGGAGGTCACCATTTCCTAGCCATCACGGCTTCACCGGCACGAGCGGCCGCGGGATGATCGGCGGGGCGGCCGGCAGATCCTTCGGGTCCTTCGCGATCTTCTTCAGGATGTCGTCGATCGCGTAGTCGAGCTGCTCGTCCTTCCCGTCGAGGAAGCCGTCGGGGCTCAGCTCCAGAGGGACGTCCGGGTCGACGCCGTGCCCCTCGATCTGCCATCCCTTGCCGCGCGGATCCCAGCCGCCGTACTCCGGCTGCGTCGTCAGGCCGCCGTCGCGGAAGACCTTGTTGCCGCGGATGCCGATCCAGCCGCCCCACGTGCGCGTGCCGATGACGGGGCCGAGCCCGAAGTCCTTCGCCTCCTGCGCGAGCGTCTCGCAGTCGGACCCCCCCTGCCGGTTGATGAGGACGTCGATGTAGCCGTGGAAGGCGCGATCGGGGGTCGTCGTGAGGAACTTGCTGTAGCGCACTCCCGCGACGGAGAAGTTCTTGCGATCGAGGTGGGCGATGATCATCGGCGCGACGAAGCCGCCGTGGTTCCACCGGTCGTCGACGATCATCCCGCGCTTGTTCCACTGAGGCGGGAAATCGCGCGCGAACTCCGAGAGCCCGTACCCTCCCATGTCGTAGAGGTGGAAGTAGCCGATCTGCCCGTGGCTCATCCGGTCGACGTACTCGCGGTTCTCGTGGACCCACGTCGTGTACCGGATGCGCGTGTCGCCCGGGACGGGCTTCACGATGACGCGCCGCGCCCCCTCGAGCTTCGCCGCGTCGTTGATGGACAGCTCCACCTCCTGCCCCGCGCGGTTCGCGAGGCGGCGCAGGTAGTCCTCCCCCTTCACGAGGGGCTTCCCGTCAACGGCGACGAGCCACATCCCGGGCTTCACGTTCAGGTCGGGGCGGGCGAGCGGGGACGAGACGATCGGGTCGGGGTACTCCCCCTTGTAGATCTTCTTGATCTGCCAGAAGCCGCTCGCGGCGTCGTACGCGAGATCGGCGGCGAGGAGACCCGTCGAGACGGGCCGGCCGCGGTGAAGATCGCCCGGAGCGTGGTACGTGTGGCCGACGCTGAGCTCGCCGATCATCTCGCCGAGGATGTCCTCGAGATCGTCGCGGCTCGCGAGACGATCTCCCAGGGGGCCGTACTGCTTCCAGACGCCGTTCCAGTCGACGCCGTGCATGTTCGGGTCGTAGAAGAAGTCGCGCTGGAGCCGCCACGCTTCGTGCAGCATCTGCTTCCACTCGGCGCGCGGGTCGATTCGGATCGTCCACCCGGAGAGGGCGATCCGGTTGTCCTCGGCCCCCGGGTCATCCTTGTCGCGCTTCGGGGCGCTCATCGCGCCCGCCTCGACGCGGAAGAAGCCACCCTTCGTCCGGTAGACGAGGACCTTTTCGTTCATCGAGACGTCGTAGCCGAGGATCCCCGTCGCCAGCGTCGCGAGCTTCGCCTTCGTGATGTCGTACGTCATCAGGCTTCCCGCGCGCGGGTCGTCGTCCTCGTCGTCCCCGTCGCCTGCCGGCGGATCCCACGGCGTCATGCCGGTGGGCTCGAACGAGATCCAGTGGAGCTTCCCCTCCACCGCGTGGAGCCCGACGAAGATCCCGGGCCTCACCGGGACCTCGGCGGTCCGCTCCATGATCCCGTCGAAATCGATCCGGATCGGCTCGGCCGGCACGTCCTTCTTCGCGTCGGCCTTCTCATCCTTTCCGGCCGCCTTCTTCTCGTCGTCCTTCTTGACGTCCGACGGGGGATCCAAGTCGCCGCGCGCGGCGAAGGGGAGCTTGCCGTCGGACTGCAGGGCGACGACGATCGGGAGCGTCGACTTCTGCGCGATGAAGCGGGCCTCGCTGCGATCGAGGTACGGGTTGAACCAGCGATCGGAGAGGAGGTAGAGGTATTTCCCCTTCGGGTCCCACGTGGCGGAGAAGGCGTTGAAGAAGGGATCGCTGACGTCGTACGCCTTCTTCGTCTGGCTGTCCCAGATGCGGACCTGGTTGTACTCGTTCGAGATCGCGGCGTCGTACGCGAGGTAGCGGCTGTCGGGGGACCACTGGTAGTTCGAGATCTCGGACTCGCCGGTGTCGGCGATGGTCACGGCCCCGGTCGTCGTGTCCGCCACGTTGAGCCGGTACTTCTGGTCGCCCCACGCGAGATGCTTCCCGTCGGGGGACCAGATCGGCGGGAAGTGCCATCCCGGCTCCTGCGTCCCGAGCTGCTTCGGCGCCGAGCCGTTGTCGGCGGCGTGGAGGAGGAGCTGCTCCTCGCCGTCCACCTCGGTCCACGCCGCGATCGACTTGCCGTCGGGGGAGAAGGCGGGGCCGCGCGTCCGCGCGAGGGAGTTCTCGGTGATGCGGCGGATGAGACCCTTCTGGTGCGTGCGCGTCACGAAGACGTCGCCGCGGCTTTCGATCGCGAGGCGCTCGCCGTCCGCGGCGGTCGTGAAGCTCTGGAGGTTCTCCATCGGATCGACGAACCGCTCGTGGACCTGGAGGCGATCGCTCGGCAGCGCGATCGGCACCTGCTCGTTCTTCCCCGTGGCGAGGTCGAGGACCCAGAGATCCATCCTGTGCTGGTAGACGATCATCCCGTCGCCCATCGCCGGCCAGCGCACGTCGTAGTCGTCGAAGGTCGTGTGGCGCTTGATGTCGCTGCCGTCGGGCTTCATGGAGGCCAGGTTCGGGCGCCCCCAGCGATCGGTGACGAAGTAGATGCGGCCGTCGCCCGCCCACATCGGGTAGGCGTCCTTCCCGTCGTAGGTCGTCGCCTCCTTGAAGGAGAGAGGGTCGAGCGTCCCGACGAGGATCTGCTCGGCCTGGCCCCCCTTGTACCGCTTCCAGTTGTGAAACTCGAGCCCCATCTTCTCGAACGCCAGGCGCTTGCCCCCCGGCTCCCAGGAGATCCACGCCGCCGGCTCGAGGGGGATCATCTCCGGGATGCCGCCTTCCGGTGAGATCTTGTAGACGCGGTTGTCGTTGTGCGGCGTGTCGCGGCGGCTGCGGAAGAGGACCTTCCCGTCGGCGGTCCAGCCGATGACGACGTCCTGCGCGGGGTGGTAGGTGAGGCGCACCGGCTCGCCGCCGTCGGCGGAGATGACGTAGACGTCGTCGTTCCCGTCGTACTGCGCGGTGAAGGCGATGAGGCGGCCGTCCGGCGAGATGTGCGGGAACTTCTCCTCCCCCTCGTACGCGGTGAGACGCTGCGCCGATCCTCCCGCCGCGGGTACCTTCCACAGATCTCCCTCCGACGCGAAGACGATCACTCCCTTCGCGATGGACGGGTAGCGGTAGAAGCCGTCGGGGGGGTTGGTGGCCGCGGCGCGGGCCGTGACAGGGGAGATGAGGAACACCAGGAAGAGAAGAGCGCGCAGAGTTCTCGCCGGCATCGGGGCCTCCTTGGGGGGTTGGAACGACCGGCGATTCTAGCACCGGCGGGCCGCCGTCTCGCGCCGGCGGATGCGCGTGGTATCGTTGACGCGATGCGTCCCGACAGCCCCCACATCGTCTTGATCTGCGGGCCCAATGGGGCCGGGAAGTCGACGCTGGCTCCCAGATTGTTGACAGGTGCCCTCCGCGTGAAGGAGTTCGTCAACGCGGATGTGGTGGCGCGCGGACTCTCGGCCTTTCAGCCGGAGGAGGTCTCTCTCGCCGCCGGACGCATCATGCTGGGACGTCTGCGCGAGTTGGCGCGGCAGCGTGCCAGCTTCGCGTTCGAGACGACGCTGGCGAGCCGATCGTTCGCACCGTGGATTTCACGCCTCAAGGCGAGCGGCTACGCGTTCCACCTGCTGTTCTTGTGGCTTCCGGATGACGACCTCGCGGTAAGCCGCGTGGCGGGTCGCGCGCGCCACGGGGGGCACCGCGTGGCCGAGGATGTCATCAGGCGGCGATACCGAGCGGGACTCTCGAACTTCTTCACGCTCTACCAGCCGCTGGCGTCGAAGTGGCGCGTCTACGATAATTCGCTGGCCGCAGGTCCCCGGCTCATTGCCAGCGGTCGGGGGTCAGCCGTCCGTAGAGTCGTCGATCGACGAACATGGGGGAGGTTTCGTGAGGGGGCCACGCGTGAAGCGAGATAAGGGGTTCGACATCGGGCGGATCTTCGAGGACGGGACGCTGATCGACGCGGCGCTCCGCCAGGGAGTCGAGGACGCGCTGCGACTGCACAAGAAACTTGGATTGCCCGTCTGTGAATGGCGGCGCGGCAAGGTGGTCTGGATTCCCGCGAGCAAGATCAAGCTGCGGCGCACTCGCGCGCGCGTGCCACGACGGTCCGTCGGCCGCAAGCGCTCGAGCTAGTCGCCGGTTCCCCCGAGCATCGGCGCCTCACGGTCCGCCGAATCCCCCTTCCCTCATGAAGCATGCGACCGCCTGGACGCAGGTCTGTGCCCCCGTGTGCAGATTCGGGAGTGAGACGTCGGGCCGATGGCGGGCGCGGAGGAGTGGATTCCTCCGCGCCCTTCTCACCGTGATCGGCGACGAACTACGGCCGAACCTCCGTGATCGTCAGGTCGTCGACGAGGTAGGCCTCCGGGGTCGTGGCCGGCTGGCCGTTGGGCGTCGCGTCGACCTGGGCCTGGAAGCGAAAGTCCACGCTGCTGAGGTAGTTCTGAATGCCGTTCGGAGTGATCGTGAATCGATACGTGGCGATGACGAAACGGTCTGCTCTCTCGAGGTACTGGTTGGGCGCCGTCTCATCGTGCGAGTACGCGAGAGTGCCGTAAATGCTCGGCTCAGGGCTTCCCGTGATCTGGATGCTGCCGCCGGCTGACTTGTTGAGTTGAAGAGCTCCGGTTATCCCTCCGGACAGAGGCCTGCTGCTCGCGAGAGTACGCTCCAGGGTGAAGGAGAGATCGAACGAAACGGGCAGCGTCCCGTTCCTGTAGACGTCGTTGAATCGAGTCAGGAGCGGATCCGATGTGATGTGGAGGGTGAAAAGGCTCGCCGTGTTCTTATTGTTGTTCCCCGTCGTGTCCTGGAACTGGACGGCGTTGTTGCCGCCGATGCTCACGACCGTCGTGCTCCCGCCGGTGTTGTTGCTGACAGTGAACGGCGACGTCGCCCCGCCGAAGGCGTTGTAATAGAGCGGCGCCGTCGGCTCCTGGTAGAGAATATTCTTGGCGTCCAGATCGTCCTGGACGAAGACCAGGTAGTCGCCGTTACCCCTCTGGAACGCGGTGAGCCCCTCCGGAACGTCGACAAACGGAGCTTCGCCGCCGATCTCGGGGCCGGGGGTGAAGGTCTTGATGAGCGCCCCGGTCGCGGTGTCGTACGCGAAGGTCTCGGCCGTGTCCATCATCACGACGTAGACCCTGTTTCCCGCGACGTCCATCGAGTGAGCGGAGTGGTAAGTGCCTCCATAAGGGATGACCGTCTTCCACGCGATGGTCCGCGGGCCGTTGACCCAGTTGTTGTACCGGCGCAGCTCGTGGCCGATGATTGCGAACTCGGCGGAGCCCGGCAGGTAGTCGTTCTTCTTGGAATACAAGCCAAGGTACATCGTGTCGGTGGCCGGAATGTAGATCGCGTGGTTCACCTGGGTAATCGCGTAGTTCGGATCCGGGTCGGAGTTGAAGCTCGCGTAGGCGTAATCGTCGATGTTTGTCCCGTCGTATTTCGGATTTCCCGCCGTGTCGAGGCCCAGGCAGCGATAGCGGCGAACGAGGGGCTCCGAAATCGGATTGGGCTGGTTCGGATCGGAATTCGTGGTCCAGACGTCCATGTTGGCGTCCACGTACCAGCCGTAAAGGCTGTACTGGGACGGGCTGTCCGTGATGTACTCGGTGTTATTGGGATCGATACTGCCGTTCCCGTCGATATCCCGCCAGATCAGGCGAGCCGCCCCCCCGGGGAAATTCGCTGGCCATTGAAGGTTATACGTCTGTCGGGTCATCAATCCGGATGGAATGGCAATCTCGCTGTTTGCGGCGAACCGGTAGATCCCGAGATAAACTCCGAACTCGGTCGTGACGAACATGAACTTGCTGCCGTTCTTGTAGCGGATGAAGGTCCCGCCGAGGCCTCCGGAGTTCGGGTACTGCAGTCGAAGGTCATCGTGGTAGTTCGGGTCCAGCGTCACGCCCTTGTACGTCCACTGCTGGCCTGTGGGCTTGCTGTAATCCATCGTGAAGTGCTGCTGCACCGTGTAGAGGTCCTTCCCGTCGGTCGTCGGATCGACTCCGGCGGCGTCCCGGAAGACCAGCCCGTACCGCTCCCAGAGCAAGTTGCCCGACGAGTCGAACTTGCGCAGCTCCGTGCCTCCGGGAGCTTTTCTGCCGCCCAGGTCGCCGGCCACCCAGACGTTTCCCGAATAGTCCACGCCGACACCGACGGGCGTGTTGAGCTTGAGGGGCCCCACGAGCCCCTTCGTCCCTGAAAAGACGCCTCCCTGGTTCCCGAAGGTTCCGATCTGGGTGCCGCTCGAGTTGAACTTCTTGATCTGCATGTCGGGGCCCTTGTCCGCGACCCAGAGAACTCCGGTTCCGTCCACAGTGATGGCGCTGGGATCCCATCCGGAAGGCGCAATGTCAGGCCCCAGCCAGTTGCCATTGGGGCCGTAATGGACGATTGCCGGTACTCCGTTGGCGTCGGCGATCAACCAGAGGTTGTGGTTCGAGTCGATGGCGCTCCCGCGCGGATGGCTGTACGGGGATGCGACGGGGAAGCTTCTGAGGAGGTTCATCGTCATGCCCGAGTTGGCGTTGTAGACGTTGATGGTGTTCGCCATCGTGTCGCTGACGTAAAGCTCCCGGGTGCCGGCGTCGATGGACAGGCCACGGATGACGTGATCCGTCACCCTGCTCACGATCTTCAGGCTGCCATCGTAGCCGCCTGCGGTGCCCGGATTGGTGTTCGGGTCGATGTTGGGACCGGTGAATGGGGCCGGCTTGCCGTCGACGGCGTATCGGCGCACGCAGTACCACACTTCGTTCGCGTCGGGATACCCGCCGGCCGGTTGCCCGTCGAGATGGTGCTGCTCCATTCCGAGGTAGGCGTACGTCCCGTCCGACGTGACCGCGCTGCCGCCATAGCGACTCCAGGCGTGCGTTTCGGTCAGCGTGCCGAGGATCGAGCCGTTCGTGTCGTACATGCTCGCCTCTTCTGCCGCCTCGTCCCAGAAGGTGTCGAGGAACATCTTCCCGTTCGCGGGGTCGACGTACATCCCCTGCGTGTTCTGCTGCACCGATCTCAGGGCTCCGGGAAGGGTGTTGGCGATCCAGGAGGTCTGGTAAGGGAGGGTCGGCGGTTTGAGGCTGACGTTGGTGAAGATGCCCGTCGAAATGTTGTTGGCGTCCTCGGAGACGACCGCCATGCCGACGAGGACCGTGCTGGGGAGGTTGATCAGGTTGACGCCGTCGATCCAGGTCCAGGTGACGCCGTCGGAGGAGACGTAGAGTGTGATCTCATCCTTGACCCGCACATACCTCAGAAACCTGCCAAAGGACAACCCCTGCAGGTTGAGTCCGTTCTCGGTGTATCCGCCGTTCAGAGATCGGAATTCCACGCCGACTTTCGCCCCGGAGCCCGGACCGGTCCCCGCGGGTACCTGGTACGCGAACACAAACCTCGAATCCGCGGCGACGCTCTCCCGGACCATGACGCCGCCCAGCGGCTCGGAGTAGAGTGGCTGGCTGAGGCTCTCGAACTTGGTGACGAACTCGAAATCGCCGGTGTACGACTGGAACACGTAGTGGAATCCGTCGGCGTACTGATAGATGTTCGTCCCCGTGCCATTGACGGTGAAAGTGCCCGAAGAGTATGTCGCGCTTCCCGGAACGGTGAAGGGTCCCCCGACGTCCAGATGGCACCAGGGGTCGGCGAGAAGCGTCGAGCCCGAGGGGCAGGTCGTGGCCCAGGCCGGCGCCGCGAGAAGAGATGACAGGACGGCCAGACCAAAGAACGCCATTCCGTTCGCGAGAAATTTGCGTCGCACGATGGACCTCCTGGATGCGAGCTCGGGGCTCGCAATGGGCGGGTTGAATCGGGCGGATCCGTTACGTTGGGGCGAAATGTGAGGACTCGGGGTCAATGAGCGGGCGGCTCATTCACAGGGAATATCCTGCCCGCTTTCTTCGAGGCTGTCAATGGGACATTTTGCCCCATTTTATCCCGACTAGCGCCCCTCGCCCAGCCTCACCGCCTCCCGATACCCCGAGTCGTCCCCGAGCATCCCCCATTCGGCGAGAGAGAGCGGGATGCTCGCCTGCGAGAGCAGCTCGTCGTGGAATGCGCGCAGCGAGAAGGCCGCGCCCTTCGCGTCCCGGGTGCGGCCCAGGAGCCTCTCAATCTGCCACTTGCCGAGGGTGTAGTGGATCTTCTGCCCCGGCGTCGCGGCGGCCCCGGCCGCCTCGCCGGTCGCCGACTCGCGATCGAGCCCCCCTTCCTTCATGAAGTAGTCGACGGCCTGATCGAAGGTCCACTCGCCGGTGTGGAGCTTCACGTCCACGGTGACGCGCGCGGCGCGGTAGCGCATCAGCCTCAGCACCTGCGCGAAGCCCCCCGGTGAATCGTCGTAGAGGCCTGTGCGCAGCATCAGCTCCTCGCCGTAGAAGGCCCATCCCTCCTGGAAGACGCCGTCCTGGTGGAGCCGGCGGATCTCGTCGGCGTTCTTCCGCGCGATCGAGAGCTGCAGGAAGTGGCCGGCCACCCCCTCGTGCCCGAGGATGGGCCTCGGGTCGGTGATCGCGGCGCGGATGTAGAAATTCGGCGAGTTCGGGTCGTACGTCGGGATGAAGAAGAAGCCGGTGGGATCGTCGTCGAAGATCCCGGGCGGGTTCATGAAGCCTCCCGGTGACGTCGGCTTGAAGGCCGCGGGGAGCTCGAGGATTCGGAACGCGCCGATATTCGAAGGGACGGTGAAGAGGTCGCGCTTCCGGATGTGCGCGAGGAGATCCGCGGTGCGCGCCTCGTAGCGGGCGAGGAATTCCGCCTGACTCTTCGGCACGCTCGCCCCCGAGGTCGACACCTTCACGTCGGCCAGGTTCGGGTCCGGGAGCCACGACTCCATCGCCTTCGCGCGCGCCAACTCGATCTGCCCCAGCGAGGCCACGAAGTCGGCGTCGACGGGGAGGAGGAGCACGCGCGAGAGCATCCTGTTGTACGCCGCCTTGCCGACGGCGAGGGGGGCCGACATCGAGGGGCGCCGGGCCTCGATCTTCGCGGCGAAGGAGCGCAGGGCGGCGAGGGCGGCGTCGCGGGCGCGGACGAGATCCTCCCTCTCGGCGGCGGTCAGCGCGGGGGAGCGGGGGTTGCGGCTTTCCGTCTCCGCGAGGGCCATGAGGCTCTCGGTGAAGAGGGGCCCGATCCCGGCGACCGACTGGACGGCGAAGCTCGCCAGGATCGGCACGGGCTCGGTGAGGTTGAGGAGACCCTGATCGAGGAGCGCCGGCATCGCCCTGAGGCGCGCCGTCGCCGCGCGCGCGCGGTCCGCCTTCGGCGCGTACTCCTTCTTGATGAGGGAGAAGATCGCGTTGCTGCACTCGTTCACGTAGAGGCCGGGATCGCGGCGATGGGCCCGCAGCACCTCCGCGCCGAAGATCGATCCCTCGATGTCCGATCGGAAGAGCGCGAGGGCGATCTGATCCGTGGCGCTCCAGCCGCCGGCCTTCGCGTCAATCCCCGCGATCGCGGCCATCGCCGCGCGCGCCCTCTCCTCGCGCGCCGCGACGGCGGCGGGCGCATAGTCGGTGAGCCGCGCGTCCCACGTGTGGAGCCCCTGGTCCGAGGCGTACGTCGGCTGATCCTCGATCGCCCAGGCGTAGTAGGCGTGGGCCATCGCGCGGAACGACGCGACGTCCCCCACGGGCGCAGGGGGCGCCGCAGCCGCCGATCCGGTGAGCATGATGATCGTCCCTCCAAGGGCCACGACCGAAGCGATCCTGTGCATTCTCGTCTCCTCCGCCAACGGCGCCGACAGGCTGGTCAGGGTATTCGAAATCCGGGCTAGAATGCGCCGCATGGGGGGCGTTGCGCGCGTCGGCGAGTTCGGGATCTGGTACATCGTCTTCCTCTTCACGCTGACGCTCCATGAGGCGGGGCACGCGCTGGTCGCGTGGATCGGCGGCGACGACACCGCCTACCGCGGCGGGCAGGTGACGCTCAACCCCTGGCCGCACATCCGCCGCGAGCCGTTCGGAACGATCGTCGTCCAGATCCTGACCTTCGTGACCTCCGGGTGGATGATGGGGTGGGCCTCGGCGCCCTACGATCCCGAGTGGGGGAGGCGGCACCCGAAGCGCCTCGCGGCGATGTCGGCCGCCGGACCCGGGGCCAACCTCCTCCTCGCCTCGGTGGTCTTCTTCATCCTCAAGGTGTTGCTCGGGGCCGGAGTCTTCACGGCGCCGGGGCGCGTGGGCTTCGACACCCTCGTCACCCCCGCCGCGGGGACCGAGGCGGGCTCGTGGCTGTACCCTCTCTGCGTGAGCCTCTCGGTCGCGCTGAACCTCAACGTGCTCCTCTTTCTCTTCAACCTGATCCCGCTTCCTCCGCTCGACGGGAGCGGCGTCGTCTCGGGGCTCCTCCCCGGATCCGTCGGGAAGGCGCTCGAGGGGGTGGCGCGCAACCCGATGATGTCGATCGTCGGCCTGATGCTGGCGTGGCGCCTCTTCGACTACGTCTACCCGCCGGCGTTTTCGCTGCTTCTCGTGCTTCTCCACCCCGATCTCAGCTACGGTTGATTCGACCCGCGACCAGAGTCCAAGGAGCTTCAAGATGCCGACCCCGAAGAGAGTCCCATCCGCCAGCGCCGATCCCGCCGCCGTCCTCGGGAGGGCGAAGGATCTCCGCAAGTTCATCGTCGACCTGACGCTCCGCATCTGCCGCGAGCGGACGGTGGACTACTTCGAGGCCGACTACCCGCAGGGGGGGCCCGACGGCATGGCGATGCCGGGGCACGAGGGAAAGGTCGTGAAGATCCTCGCCGCGGAGCTGAAGAAGCTGAAGATCCCGTACAAGACCTACGCGAAGGTGAAGGGGCGCGAGAACCTCCTGGCTTCATCTTCGGCGCGGTCGGCGACGAGGAGGTCGGCGTCGGCGTCGGCCTCGACTTCCTCATCAAGAAGAAGGTCATCAAGTGCACCGACGCCATCATCCCCGACATCGCGGGGGACATGAAGGAGATCAACATCGCCGAGAAGGGGCGGGTGATCCTCAAGGTGCACTCTCACGGGAAGCAGGCGCACGCGATGGAGCCGAAGAAGGGGATCAACGCCGTCCACGCCATGGCGCACTTCCTGACCGCTCTCGAGAAGCACACGCTCAGCCACGCGCCCCACGCGGCCTTCCACGACGGGCCCACGATCAACCTCGGGCTGGTGAAGGGTGGCGTCGCGCCGAACGCCGTCGCCGCCGACTGCGAGGCGACGCTCGACATCCGCTTCCTGCCGGGGCAGAGCGCCGAGGGGATCCGGGCCGAGATCCAGGGGCTCGCCGACAGCGTCCAGCGCTCGGGCGCGACGCCGGGGGCCTCGTTCAAGGTCGAGATCTTCCAGAGCGTGGGCCCCTGCGAGGTGAAGCCCGACGCCCCCATCGTCCGGATGATCCGGAAGCACGCTCCTGACGCGAAGATCACCGGGAGCGGCGGTGGCACCTTCGCGAAGGACCTCATCCACGCCCTGGGCATCGAGGCGGTGGGGTGGTCGTGCGGCAACGAGGCGACGTACCACCAGCCCAACGAAGAGGTGGAGGTCGATCAGCTCGTGACCTTCGCAGGTCGCCTCGCGAACCTCGCCCTCGATCTGTGCTCCATGAAGGCGTGACGCCGGCTCGATGACCTGCCCATCCTGCGCCAGCGAGATCAAGGACGCGAGCCGCTTCTGCTCGACGTGCGGGGCCGGCCTCGAGGCCACGTCGGTCGCGCCGACGCGGACCTCGCTCAGGGACCTTGGCGTCTCCTCCGGGGCGCTCGACGACGCGCGATTCATCCCCGGGACTCTCCTCGCCGGGCGGTACCGGATCATCGGCCTCCTCGGCAAGGGGGGGATGGGGGAGGTCTATCGCGCCGACGATCTGAAGCTCGGCCAGCCGGTCGCGCTGAAGTTCCTTCCCGAGGCGTTCGCGAGCGACCCCGTGAGGCTCAACCGGTTTCTCAACGAGGTGAAGATCGCGCGGCAGGTGTCGCACCCGAACGTCTGTCGCGTCTACGACGTCGGCGAGGTGGAGGGGCAGCACTACCTCTCGATGGAGTACGTCGACGGGGAGGACCTCGCGTCGCTCCTGCGCCGCATCGGCCACCTGCCGCAGGACAAGGCGATCGAGGTCAGCCGCCAGATCTGCGCGGGGCTCGCGGCGGCGCACGACCGCGGCGTGCTCCACCGAGATCTCAAGCCGGCGAACGTGATGATCGACGGGCGCGGCAAGGTGCGCCTCACCGACTTCGGCCTCGCCGGCCTCGCGGGCGGGTTCAAGGAGGGGGAGATTCGCGCGGGGACTCCGGCGTACATGGCGCCGGAGCAGCTCGAGGGGCGCGAGGTGTCGGCGAAGAGCGACATCTACGCCCTGGGCCTCGTCCTCTACGAGATGTTCGCCGGCACGCACCCCTATAAGGCCGACTCCGTGGCGGAGATGGCGCGCAAGCGGGAGCAGGCGACGCCGGGCTCCCTCTCGTCGCGCGTGAAGGATCTCGATCCGGCGGTCGAGCGGGCGATCCTGAGGTGCCTCGAGAAGGATCCGAAGGCGCGACCGGCGTCGGCGATCGCCGTCGCGGCGTCGCTCCCGGGAGGCGACCCGCTGAGGGCGGCGCTCGCGGCGGGGGAGACGCCGTCCCCCGAGATGGTCGCGGCGGCGGGCGACGTCGGCGGGCTGAAGCCGGCGATCGCCTGGGCGCTCCTCGTCTCGACGCTGGGCCTTGTCGCGCTGGTCGTGGTCCTGACGGGGAAGACGTCGCTGCTCGATCGCATCACCCTCGCGAAATCTCCCGAGGCTCTCTCCGAGAGAGCGAGGGAGGTCCTGCACAGGCTCGGACACGTTGCGCCGGCCGTCGACAGCGCGCGGGGCTTCAATCCCGACGGGGACTATCTGCAGTGGGTGGCGAAGAACGATCCCTCCCCCACGCGATGGGCTCGACTCGCCTCCGCGCGCCCTCCGTCTCTCTTCTTCTGGTACCGCGAGAGCCCGCGTCCCATCATCGGAAAGAAGACGATCAGCGTGGTGGAGCCCTTCGATCCTCCCCTGGACGTCCCCGGGATGGCGCTGGTGGGCCTCGACCCGGCCGGTGGCCTGATCGGCTTCGTCGAAGTGCCCCCGTCCATGAGCGATCCGAACGCGGCGCCCGGCGTGGAGCCGGACTGGTCGGTCCTCTTCGCGGAATCGGGGATCGACATGAAGGCCTTCACCCGCGTCGACTCGATCTGGACGCCGCCCGTCTACTGCGACGCGCGCGCCGCGTGGGAGGGACCGCTCCCCGGGCATCCGGAGACGAAGATCCGTCTCGAGGCGGGTGGGTGGCACGGCCGGCCCAACTACTTCCTGACGATGGGGCCCTGGTCGAGGCCCATCTCGGACTCGATCGATCCTCCGCCGAGCGCGATGTCCTTGTCCGGCAACGTCGAGGTCCTGATCCAGCTCGTGCCGCTCATCGCCGCAATCTTTCTCGCGCGTCGCAATCTGAAGGCCGGCAGGGGAGATCGCTCGGGGGCCTTCAGGGTCGGCCTCGGATTCCTTCTCGTTCACTTCGTCGTCTGGGCCATCATGGCAAACCACACGGGCAATCTTCCCGAGGAATGGGGGATGCTCCAGCGGACGAGCGGGTGGACCCTCTACTATGCCGTGACGCTCTGGCTCTCGTACCTGGCGCTCGAGCCGTACGTTCGCAGGAGATGGCCCGACGCCCTCATCTCGTGGACGCGCCTTCTGGGAGGGAGAGTGCGCGATCCACTCCTGGGCCGGGATCTACTCACCGGGTCTCTCGTCGGCGTGACACTGGCTCTTCTGTTCCAGCTGGCGTCCCTGGCGCCGTCGTGGATGGGTCGACCGCTCGGCACGCCCAACACCCCGGACTTCAACGCCCTGACGGGGCCCGGTTTTCTCGTCGCGATCCTGCTCGACTTCATGGTCCACAGCGTCGTCATCGCCATGGGGGTGCTCTTCATCCTCTTCCTGCTGCGGGTCTTTCTGAGGCGCGAGTGGCTGGCGGCCGTCGGTCTCTCGCTCATCATCTCGATGCAAGTCGTGCTGGGCAACGATCTCCTGCCCCTCGCGGCGCTCTTCGCATCCGCCGCGGTGGGGCTCTTCACGTTCACGATGATGCGGCACGGGTTCCTCGCGGCCACGGTGGCGATGATGGTCTCGCGATGGCTCAACGAGCTTCCGCTCCCGTCCAACTGGCACGCGTGGTACGCGGGTATGTCGACGCTGGTCCCCCTCACCGTCGCGGCGCTCGCCGTCTACGGCTTCACCATCGCTCTCGCCGGCAAGCCGATCTTCGGAGGCAACCTGCTTGAGGATTGACGTCATCGGCGGCGGGCCCGCGGGGCTGTACTTCGCCTTGCTCATGAAGAAGGCGCGCCCCGCGTCCGAGATCACCGTCCACGAGAAGAACCCCGAGGGGGTGACGTGGGGGTGGGGGGTCGTCTTCTCGGACGAGACGCTCGAGAACTTCCAGACGGCCGACGCCGAGACGTACGCCGCCATCACGGAGAGCTTCGCGCGGTGGCAGTCCATCGACACGCACTTCAAGGGGCGCGTGATCCGATCGGGCGGACACGCCTTCTGCGGTCTCAAGCGCGTGAGGCTCCTCGACATCCTGGAGGCGCGCTGCCGGCAGATCGGCGTCGCGCTCCGCTTCGGAGTCGAGATCGCCGATCCGGCGGCACTCGAGGACGCCGACCTGATCGTCGCCGCCGACGGCGTGAACAGCCGCGTGCGCACGCTCCACGAGGCGACCTTCAAGCCCGACGTCGAGACGGGGCGGTCCCCCTACATCTGGCTCGCGACGCGGCGCGTCTTCGACGCTTTCACGTTCATCATCCGCGAGAGCCCGCACGGCCTCTTCCAGGTGCACGCCTACCCCTTCGACGCCGAGATGAGCACCTTCATCGTCGAGACCGACGAGGCGACTTGGCGGCGCGCCGGCCTCGACACCGCCACCGAGGCCGAGAGCGTCGATTACTGCGAGAGGCTCTTCGCCCCCGAGCTCCAGGGGAAGGGGCTTCTGAGCAACAAGTCGGCCTGGATGAAGTTCCGGCGCGTGAAGTGCGCGACGTGGCGGCACGGGAACACCGTGCTCATCGGCGACGCGGCGCACACCGCCCACTTCTCGATCGGCTCGGGGACGAAGCTCGCCATGGAGGATTCGATCGCCCTCGCCCGCGCGCTCGCCTCGGGCGGGAGCGTCGAGGAGGGGCTCGCGCGGTACGAGTCCGATCGATGGGTGGACGTCCTCAAGAAGCAGCGCGCCGCCGAGGTGAGCCAGCGCTGGTTCGAGAACATCCGCCGCTATGCCGGTTTCGAGCCCGAGCCCTTCGTGGCCGGGCTCCTCACGCGTTCACGGAAGGTGACGCACAACAACCTCAAGCTCCGGGACGCCGGCTACGTCCTCGCCGTCGATCGCTGGTTCGCGGACCGGAGCGGCCGCGCCGGCGTCGAGCCGCCCCCTCCGCCGATGTTCACCCCTCTCAGGCTCCGGTCGCTCGAGATCCCGAACCGCGTCGTCGTCTCGCCGATGTGCATGTACTCCGCAGTCGACGGTCAGCCCTCCGACTGGCACCTCGTGCACCTGGGGAGCCGCGCCGTGGGCGGCGCCGGCCTGGTGATCACGGAGATGACCGACGTGTCGCCCGAGGGGCGCATCACCCCGGGGTGCGCGGGGATGTACAGGGCCGAACACGCGGCCGCGTGGCGCCGCATCGTCGGGTTCGTCCACGGAAACTCCACCGCGCGGATCGCCATGCAACTCGCGCACGCGGGGCGGAAGGGGTCGACGAAGGTCCCGTGGGAGGGGGACGACGAGCCGCTCGACTCGTCGAACTGGCCGATCCTCGCGCCGTCTCCGATCCCGTGGGCACCCCGCAACCAGGTCCCGAGGGAGATGGACCGCGCCGACATGAAGAAGGTCGTCGCCGACTTCGTCCGCGCCGCGGGCTGGGCGGAGGGGGCGGGCTTCGACATGCTCGAGCTTCACTTCGCCCACGGGTACCTGCTCGCGTCGTTCCTGTCGCCGCTGACCAATCGCCGGAAGGACGCGTACGGCGGCTCGCTCGAGAACCGGATGCGCTTCCCCCTCGAGGTCTTCGACGCGGTGCGCGCCGCATGGCCGGCGGCGAAGCCGATGTCTGTTCGGCTTTCGGCGACCGACTGGATCGACGGAGGCTTTGATCCCGATCAGGCGGTCGAGGCCGCGAAGATGCTCAAGTCCCACGGCTGCGACGTCATCGACGTGTCGTCGGGGTTCACGACCCCCGAGTCGATCCCGGCGTTCGGGTCGATGTTCCAGGTGCGCTTCAGCGATCAGATCCGCAACGAGGTCGGGATCCCGACGATGACCGTCGGCAACGTGCAGAGCTGGGACCAGATCAACACGATCCTGGTGTCGGGCCACGCCGATCTCTGCGTGCTCGCGAGGCCGCACCTCGTCGACCCGTACTTCACGCTTCATGCGGCCGCGCAACAGAAGTACGTCGGCGTGAAGTGGCCCAACCAGTACCTCCCCGCGGCGCCGCGGCCGCCGAAGGAGTAGGGAGCCGCCGGCCGGCGAACCATCTCACATATATATTGCGTATTAATTCTATGCGTGATAGCGTTCCGGGCGGTGGCGTCGATTCCTGTCATTGATCTATATCGTCGCCAACGCTCCCGTGGATTCTTCAGGAGCCCATGCCGCCGAAACGGAGACGCGGCCGAGGGGCTCCGGAGCGGCGGTTTCGAGCGCTTCCGGAATGCGGAGATCTGAATGGCAGCCTCGGAATCCTCTAGGGTCGGTGACGTCGCCAGGGCCGCGGTGCGTCTTTCGAGAAGTCCGCTCGGGATCATCGGGCTCTTCATCGTCCTCATCTACGGCGTCGCCGGACTCGTTCTGGGATTCGGCGGCGCGGCACTCGACTGTGAGAGCGTCAGGGTTCCGCTCGTCTGGTTCCTGATCGTCTTCCCCACGTTCGTCTTCACGGTATTCGTCTGGCTCGTCGTGAAGCACCAGGACAAGATCTTCGGGCCCGTGGACTTCGGAAGCGCCGAGGACTTCATCAGATTCGTTCAGCTCGGAAAGGAAACATCGCGGAGGGTGTCGATTCTGGAGGAGGTCTCTCCCGTCGCGATTGACGCTCCGCCTCCCACGCCGGAGGCGCGGGCGGCCGCGCCGGCCAACGCAGACGACCCGCAGAAGGGACGATGGGGGGGGAAGCGCGCGAGCAGGAACCGGGTGATCGGCGTCGGCCGGATCCGGTCGCTCAGGTACGACAATGACTACTACCGGATTCCACTCGAAGTGCGGTCGACAGATCCGGCAAATCATCCGCTGACCGGGTCGGTCACCTTCCACCTTCACCCCACCTTTGATCCCGACGTCCAGGTCGTGGAAGCGCGCAACGGGGTGGCACGACTCGAACTGGTTTCCTACGGAGCCTTCACGGTGGGTGCGGCGACCGACGAGGGCGCGACATTGGAGATAGACCTCGCCGATGCCGACATCGATGCGCCGGAGGCCTTCAAGACGTCGTGAATCGCGCCAACGCGACTCTTTCGCGGAGTGAATCACCGATGAAGCTCGATCTTGCGTTGCTCTCCCGAGAGTACAAGTCGATCGAGGATGTCGTCCGGGATCTGACCGTGATCGAGGAGACCCTCCGCACGGCCAGGGATCGCCGGGCGGTCTTTGTCACGGCCTACGTCCTGATCTCCCGGGACATCCGGCGGCGTCTCGCGTCGAAGGCTTTTCAGGACGGGGGGTGGGTCGAGCGCTATGCGGTCGCCTTCGCGAACCTCTACCGCCGCGCGTTGTTCACGTTCGAGAGAGGTGATCTCGCGACAGTCCCGAAGTCGTGGAGGATCTCGTTTCGGGCTTCGTCTCAGGGCCGCGCGCTGGTCCTCCAGGATCTCGTGCTCGGCATCAACGCGCACGTGAATCACGACCTCCCCGTGGCGCTGCGGGAGGTCACCATCGATCCGGATCGGGCGACGCGTCACGCGGATCACACCGCGATCAACGAAGCGTTGGAGAAGACCACGCGCCCCGTGCGGGACAGGATCGAGAAGATCTACGCGCCCGGCCTCGCGATCTTCGACAAGCTCCTCGGGCCGCTCGAGGAGGAGATCACGTCGTTCAGTTTCGAGGCGGCCCGCGAGCACGCCTGGGCCGAGGGGGTGGCGCTGGTCGACGCGGGATCCGATGAGGCCCGCCGATCCCGCGAGAGGATCATCGACAATCAGGCGCAGATGCTCGGCCAGGTCATCCTCGCTCCGACGACCGCCAACCCTCTGCTCGTCGAAGTCTTCCGCCACATCGAGAAGAACACGACGTGGTGGGACGTCCTGGGGCTTCACCAGTTCGCCTGACGCGGCCCCAGGGCCGCATGCGCTACTTCGCGAAGACCTCGTCGATCGGCACGATGGTCACGTTCGCCGCCGGGATGCGGAGGGGGAGGACCGAGATGACCTTGTCCTCGTCGAGGATCTCCTGGGGCTTCGTCGCCCCCTCGCCGTACTTCATCGGGGACGGCGTGTCGCTCACGATGGCGTCCCTCAGCCCCTCGGCGTCCTTCGCGATCATCACGATGCGGAGGTTGTCGGCGGTGAGGTGCTTCCGGATGGCCGCGTTCACGTCGGCGAGCGTCAGGGCGTCGAGCCCCTTCCGGACGAACGACACGTAGTCGTCGTAGCCGTACGCCGCCGCGTCGAGGGCGTACCCCTGGATCTCGCTCTGCGTCTTCGCGACGAGCGCCGCGTTCTTCCTCAGGAACTTGCGCGTCTCCTCGAACTGGTCCTGGGTGAGCCCCCTGTCGATGAGGCGCTGCAGCTCGTACATCGCGATGCGGAGCGCGAAGTGGGAGTTCGCCGGCTCGACCGGGCGGATCCAGAGCTGGAAGATCTGCTGTCGGCGGAAGAGGTTCGGGTCGGGCATGAACTGGAACATGCCGCGCGGGAAGTACTCGGTGTAGGCGTAGTCGCCGTAGTTCAGGCCGCGGATCTCACGGATGCGCTGGAAGAGCCACGCGCTCGAGTTCCGGTGCTGGCCGAGCCACGAGCGGGCGACGTCGAGGGCGATCCAGTCGCGATCCGCGCGCGTCACGCGGATCGGGAAGCCGATGGAGATCGCGGTGGCCCGTGTCTCCTTCTTGAGGATGGTGAGCCGGCGCCCCTCCACGGCCTTCGGCGCCGTGATCGCGACGCTCGAGGCCGGCCCCTCGGGGAGCTTCAGCATGTCCTTCTTCACGCGATCGAGGAAAGCGTCGCTGTAGCCTCCCGACATCGCGAGCACGAGGTTCGCCCGCGTGTAGTTCTGGCGGTAGAAGGCCTTCACGTCGTCGATCGTGAGCTTCTCGATCGCCGAAAGCGTCCCGGCCGTGAGGTGGCCGTACGGATGGCCCGCGTAAATCTCGGTGTAGAGGCGCTCCTTGCCCAGCTCCTCCTCGTTGTTCTCGCGGAGCGAGACCTTGATGTAATTCAGCGTGTCGTCCTTGACGCGCTTGAAGTCCTCGTCGCGGAAGCCCGGGTCGAGCAGCATCGCCGAGATGAGCCCGTAGTACCCGTCGAGGGTGTCGACGTGCGTCGTCCCCATGAAGACCGTCATCTCCTTGTCGACGTGCCCGCCGAAGCCGGTGGCCATCGGGTAGAAGGCCTGGACGATCTCCTCGTACTTCATTGCGCGGCTGCCGGCGTCGCTCACCATCGAGGCCGTCATCGCGGCGAGCCCTTCCTTCCCCGCGGGGTCGGCCGCGGCGCCGACGTTGAAGAGGATTCGGAACGAGACGAGCGGGTCTTTGGTCTGCTTGAGCACGGTCTTGAACCCTCCCGCGGCCCGGCCCGTGGCGGCCGAGCCGGCGGCGATGATGGCGACGAGGACGAAGGTCGTGGCGAGGCGGCCGGCGCTCTGCGCCCGCATGATCAGTTCCCCGCCGCGTCGGCCCTGTGGGCCAGCGTCACGATGGTCCGGCGGTTCTCGGCGAAGTACTTCTTCGCCATCGCCGTGAGGTCCTCGGGCGTGATCGAGTCGTACGTCGCGTACAGCCGGTTGACCGTCTCGGGATCCGGGTCGAGCTGGAGGAAGTCCGAGAGGATCGACGCGACCGATTCGGTGTTGTCCATCCGGAGCGCGAACGAGTACTTTTGGTTCGACTTCACCGCGGCGAGGCGATCGGCGCCGACCGGCTTCCCCTTCGTCTCCTCGAAGGTCCTCAGGATCTCGCCCTTCACGTACTCGACGTCCTTCGCGTCCTTCACGCGCGCGAAGACGACGAGGAGCCCCGGGTCGCGCGAGTTGCCGAAGAAGGGCGACAGGGCGTCCACCTTCTGCTCGTGGATCACGAGCTTCTGATAGAGGGGGGAAGACGACGAGAAGGCGACGGAGCTGATGAGATCCATCGACGGCATGTCCTTCGCCGTGTCCGAGTACGCGGGGCCCTTGTACGCCACCGCCACCCAGGGGAGGGTCGGCGTGGGCCAGTCGACCGAGGCCTGCCTCGCCGCCGCCTGCTCGGGCTCGACCGGGATCTCCTGCCGGAAGCCGCCGCGCTTCCACGATCCCCAGTGCTTCTTCACCATGGCGAGGACCGCGTCGCGCTGCACGTCGCCGGCGATCACGATCACCGTGTTCTCGGGGCGGTAGAAGCGATCGAAGAACTGGCGTGAGTAGTCGAACTGCTCGGGCATCGCCTCGATGTCCTTGAGGAACCCCATCGTCGTGTGCTTGTACGTGTGCCTGTCGAACGCCGTCTCCTGGAGCTTCTCGAAGAGCTGGCTGATCGGGTTCGCGGAGTTCTTGTTGTACTCGCCGAGGACCGCCTTGGCCTCGGTGCGGAAGGCCGGCTCGGGGTACTTGAGCGCCTGGAAGCGGTCGGCCTCGATCTCGACGACCTTCTCGAGATCGTCCTTCACGAAGAGCGTGTGATAGCAGGTGTAGTCGTCGTTCGTGAAGGCGTTCGACTCGGCGCCGATCGCCTTCATCAGGGCGTCGTAGGCGTCGGCCGAGAACCGGTCGGTGCCGCGGAACATCATGTGCTCGAAGAAATGGGCGAACCCCGACTTGCCCGGCTCGACCTCGTTGCGGCTGCCCGTCCGCACGACGATGTAGTGGGCGACGACGTTCGGGTTTCCGAGCGGCACGACGACGAGCCGGAGGCCGTTTTCGAGATCGTCGACCGTGTAGGGGAACGGGAAGATCTTGCTGCGCGCGGACGCGGGGGTGGAGGCGAATCCGAAGATGAAGAGGACGAGCAGCAGGGGGACGAGCTTCGTCAGCATGGGCGTCTCCGCGATGGGGAATTCAGGCGTGCTGCGAATCGGGGCGGAAGGATAGCACCCGGGCCGTCAGTCGAGCGCGCCGGAATCGTCGTCGAGCGCGCGCATCAGGATCTCGTTCTCGCGGCTCTCGTGCTCGGCGAGCTCCTTCGTGAAGGCCCGGGCACGCGCCCGCAGCGAATGGAACGGGATGTCGTACGGCGGCACTGCGGGGATCGTGTCGACGAGATCGTCGATCGAACGCAGCAGCGCGCCGTGCTCCGCGAGGAGGCGCCGGGACGCCGGGGTCATCGCCGGCGACTGGGTCTCGATCTCCTCGAACAGCCCCGACTCCTCCTCGGCGCCGAAGTGCTCCGCCAGGCCCGGGCGCAGCTCCTTCAGCCGGGAGGAGAGATCGGCCAGCCACTCCGTCCGGCGCTCTCCGTCGGGGGGATGGTTGAGCAGCGCGTCGAGGCGGTTGAGCGTGTGGTGGAGCGACCGGTGCTCGCGGAGGAGCGAGCGGGGATGCCGCAGGACGACGGCCATGGCATGACTCCCCGGAGCCTTCCCGAGCCGCCGCCAGGGCCGGCTCCGATTCCATCGCGGGCATCAAGGACCTCCTGCAAGCACGAGGCCACGCCCCGCGGCGTCTGGCGTGGTTCGTGCAAACACGCGGAGGCAGAGACGACACGAGCGTTTCGGGCGCGGAGCGTTCCACGCGAGGCCCCGCCCCCGTGCGCCAAACGACCCGGCGTTGCGCACCGAACCGCGCGCCCCGGGGGAACACGGGGACGGAGTTGAGTGAAACCGCCGCGTCGAAGAAGAAGCCTCCGCCACGCATCGACATCAAAGTCTCGTGGTGCAAGGGGTGCGGCCTCTGTGTGGATTTCTGCAACAGGGAAGTCCTCGTGATGGAAGGGGCGCTCCCCCGCGTCGTGCACGCGGAGCGGTGCACCCGATGCCTCCTCTGCGAGGCCGCCTGCCCCGACTTCGCGCTCGACGTGAGGGACGAGGCGCCCGCCGCCGCGCCGTCACGCGAGGCCGCGCCGTGAGCGGGGCGCCCGGTCCCCGCGCCCGGATGATGACGGGGAACGAGGCCTGCGCGGACGGCGCCCTCGCGGCGGGACTCACCTTTTTCGCCGGCTACCCGATCACCCCCTCGTCCGAGATCGCCGAGGTGCTCGCCGAGAGGCTCCCGCGCCGCGGCGGCGTCTTCCTGCAGATGGAGGACGAGATCGCGGCGATGGGCGCGATCATCGGCGCGTCTCTCGCGGGGCGCAAGACGATGACCGCGACGAGCGGCCCCGGCTTCTCTCTGAAACAGGAGAACATCGGCTTCGCGTGCATGGCCGAGATTCCGTGCGTCGTCGTGAACGTGCAGCGCGGCGGCCCGAGCACCGGTCTTCCAACGATGCCCGCGCAGGGAGACGTGATGCAGGCGCGCTGGGGGACGCACGGAGATCACCCCGCGATCGTCCTCGCGCCGAACTCCGTCGCGGAGACGTACGATCTGACGGTGCGCGCCTTCAACCTGTCGGAGGCATGCCGCACGCCGGTCATCCTTCTCCTCGACGAGATCATCGCGCACGTCACCGAGAAGGTCGCCCTGCCTCCGCGGATCGACGTCGTCACGCGCGCGGGGCCCGACGCGCCGCCCGATCGCTTCCTCCCGTACCGCCACACGCCCGACGGCGTGCCGCCGATGGCGGCGTACGGGGTGGACGGCTACCGGTTCCACGTGACCGGCCTCGCGCATGACGAAACGGGATTCCCCACGAACGACCCGCGCGAGATCGACGCCCTCAACCGGCGGCTCGCCGCGAAGATCGATCGGCGCGCCGCAGAAATCACCGACGTCGTCCGCGAGAGCCTCGACGACGCCGAGGTCGTGGTCTTCGCCTACGGGTGCGTCTCTCGCGCGGCGCGGCAGGCGGTGCGCGAGGCGCGCGCGGAGGGGATCGCGGCCGGCCTCCTCAGGCCGCGGACGCTGTGGCCGTTCCCCGAGGCGGCGGTGCGCGCCGCGGGCGCGAGGGCGAAAGCGGTCGTCGTTCCCGAGATGAACCTCGGCCAGATGGCGCACGAGGTCGAGTGGGCCCTCCGCGGCGCGTGCCCGGTCGTCCCGTTCGCGCGCGTCGACGGCCTCGCGATCCGCCCCTCCCAGATCCTCGCGGAGATCCGGGCGGCGGCATGAGCGGCTACGACGACTGGCTCCGTCTCGACAAGCTCCCGCACATCTGGTGCCCGGGATGCGGCGACGGGATCGTCCTCAAGGCGATCCTGAGGGCGGTGGGGCGGATGGGGTGGACGCCCGGCCAGGTCTGCATGGTCTCCGGGATCGGATGCTCGAGCCGCACCCCCGGTTACGTCGACGTCAACACGCTGCACACGACGCACGGCCGGGCGCTCACCTTCGCGACCGGCGTGAAGATGGCGCGCCCCGATCTCCAAGTGATCGTGGTGACGGGCGACGGCGACGCGACCGCCATCGGCGGCAACCACTTCATCCACGCCGCGCGCCGGAACATCGACCTCACCGTCATCCTCTACAACAACTGGATCTACGGCATGACGGGGGGGCAGGCCTCCCCGGCGACGCCGGCGGGCCGCCGCGCCTCGACGGCGCCGTTCGGCATGATCGAGCCGAGCTTCGACATCGCCGCGCTCGCGGCGGCGGCCGGCGCGACCTTCGTCGCGCGCGAGACGGTCGCGAAGCCCTTCGTCCTCGACAAGCTGATCGAGCGCGCCCTCCGCAAGAAGGGGTTCTCGCTTGTCGAGGCGATGACCCCGTGCCCGACCGCTTTCGGCCGGAGGAACCACCAGGCCGACGCCGTCGAGATGGTCGAGTATCTGCGGATCCACTCGACGTCGAAGGAGAGGGCGGCGACGCTGCCGGAGGAAGAGCGGCGCGAGGCGATCACGACCGGCGTCTTCGTCGACATCGATCGCCCCGAGTTCTGCGGCGAGTACGCGAAGCTGGTCGAGAGGCTTCGTGAGCCGGTGACGGCGTGAGCGGCCGTCCGGCGCGCATCGAGATCCGCCTCAGCGGCGAGGGGGGGCAGGGGCTCATCCTCGCGGGGAAGATCCTCGCCGAGGCGGCCGCGGTCGAGGAGGGGCGCAACGCGGTCCAGAGCCAGAGCTACGGCCCCGAGGCGCGCGGCGGCGCGAGCAAGTCCGACGTCATCATCGCCGACGGCGAGATCGACGACCTGAAGGCCGACTCCCTCGATCTCTTCCTCGCCTTCACGCAGGACTCACTCGACACCTACCACGGCGACGTCAAGCCCGGCGGCCTCCTCGTGATCGAGGCCGACCACGTCGCGCTCCCCCCGGGGGAGACGCGCCGCACCGTGCGGATCCCCTTCCAGGCGATCGCGCGCGAGAAGCTCGGCCGGCCGGTCGTCGCCAACATCGTGGCGCTCGGCGCGATCGTGAGCCTCTCGAACGTCGTGAGCGTGGAGGCGGCGGAAGCCGCGGTCCTCGCGCGCGTGCCGAAGGGGACCGAGGAGCTGAACCGGCAGGCCTTCAGGCTGGGGGTCGAGGCAGGCGGAAGCAAAGGCCGGTTGATCGCGCAGCGGCGGGGTGCATTCCCGAGGGGGGATACTTGACTCTTGGAATGAGTAATCGGTCTTGAGGTGTTGGTAGCGGTAGGTCTCGCGCCGGAAAACGTTCCGGCAATCCTGTACCTCCTCTCGGCCGCATCGATCCATTCGGGCGCGAGCCAGCTTCATCGACACAGCTCACAACGCCGACGCTCTCTGCGAATACGTCGCGTCGGTTGGATCCACGGCCGACATTCGGAATCACGATCTGTCGATGAAAGCGTCCTATCGCCCGCTCAAGCGTCCTAGCTTCGCGTGCTAAGCTGCTTCATGACGTTCGATCGCCTTTACTTTTCGGCTGGAACAGACGCCGTCGACGCAGCGTTGATCACCAAGGCCACGGCGCTTCAAGCTTTTGCGTTGAATAACAGAATCCCCCTGGGCCGAATCGCCGCGATCGGTGACAGTTCAAACGACATTCCGCTGCTGAGCATCCCCCGGCTTGGCTTGGCGGGAGCTCCTGCCAACGCGCAGTCGAGCGTCAAACGCGTCCTTTCGACGATCAAGCGCGCCTTCATTTCCGAGAAAAGCGTCCTTGCGGGATTCGCGGAGTTCTACGCGCAATGCGAGGAAAGTGGCATTCAGTACGTGTTCGCCGATCGTGACGGCGTGCTCGTTTGGAGTTGGCGCCAGGCTGAGAAGCGGCGACTCAGACTCCTGTTTGCACGCATGGGGTTGGAAGGCCGCCCGTTCATCATCGTTATTACTGGCTCTTCCTACGAGCAGAACGTCGAGTTCATGCGCGAGTACAGACTCGATTCCAGCCTTTCGAAGAATCGCCGTATCCGCGAACGTCCGTGTCTCATTTACGCAGAGAACGGAGCGCTGCAGGTCAATATCCTTAACCAACGTGTCCGCAAGTACTCTGACGCCCTTGACAAGGGGTTGCTCCGCGTCTTGAAGAATGACTTTCGCGAGACCCTCTTGCAGAAACTTGAGCAACAGCTTCTCCCCAAGTACTCGTTGGAGTTCAGTCGAGTGCCATCGAATCGACGTTCTACGTTGTCTCTGATTCCGAAACAAACCATGGTGACGCTTAACCTGCCGAAGCGACACCTCAGTGCCTTGGAGTATCGCTACAGCGCCGAGTCCGACCGCCTCCGCGTCGCAATACTCGAGGAAATGGCGTCGACGGCACACCAGCTTGGTCTGCCCTACGAGATTCTTGGCGACGACGCATCAGCTTTCGGATAACGAGCGTCCGAAAGACCCCGGAGTCAGCGTGGCAAAAATGAATAGGGTGATAGGTCGTGCCTACACTACGAGAGTCTCGGGCAGCGCAAGCCTGAGAGGCTTGCTGTGGGTGCTCGCTGCAATGTCGTTCGCCGGACTCGTGTGGGTTGTGAAGGATCCGGCGGCTTGCCGACTCGGTAGTCCGGCGGAGTTCCTTCTGGTACTGGTGCTGAGTCTTGAGGGGATTGTGGCAAGCAAGCATCTGACCCAGGCTCAGATCGATACAACTGAGGCTACGAAGACCACTAAACTCCAAGCGTTCACCGAAGTGTTAAGACAAATCAGCGATGAGAACGTGCGAGAGGCGAGACGGTGGATCTTAACCGCCAATCTGCCGGAGGATGGGGAGTTCGAAGTCCAACAGGTGACGGTTGAAGAACTTAACAACGTGCGAAGACTGGCAGTCACATACGATCGGGTAGGGTTCTTCGTGAAGTCCGGCCTGTTTCCCATAGAAGACGAGTTCTTTGCGTGGCACGGCGAGGAAATCGCGAAGTTGTGGAAGAGAATTCGAAAGCTCATCGCTCACGTTCAGGAGACAGAGGGTCGGCGTGGGTATGGCCAGTACTTCAAGTACTTGGGTGAAGACTGGTGCACCCAGATGTCTTCACGGGCGAAGCGAAACGTGTAGTGACGTCTGGCCGCGGTCCTCGCGCGCGTGCCGAAGGGGACCGAGGAGCTGAACCGGCAGGCCTTCAGGCTGGGGGTCGAGGCGGCAGAGGCGTCCTAGAGCATCTTC
>JACPZX010000035.1 GCA_016195325.1 Acidobacteriota bacterium | reverse complement strand
CGGCCCTCGTGGCGCCGGTGGAGGCCGAGGCGAAGGAGGAAGGAACGCCGTTCGACCAGGCGGCTCAGGAAGCCCTGAAGGACAGCGCGATCGCCGGCTGCCAGATCGAGGTCTGGAGCCGCGGGAAGATGATCTACCAGCGCCCCGAGGGAGATCCTCTCGGTCCCGCGACGGCCGCTCCGGGAGTCTTCCGCCGCGGGCGCGCGCTCCTCGAGGCCCACGCCTTTCCCGACGGGACGGTCCTCCTCGCCGGGGCGACGGACGCCGCCGAGAGTCAGGTGGTCCGCGTCTTCGCCTGGTCGCTCCTTCTCTCCCTCCCCGTCTCCCTTCTTCTCGCCGCCGGCATCGGCGGGCTGGTCGGCCGTCGCGCCACGAGACCGCTGGTCGACTTCACCCGAAGGGTGAAGAGCCTCCGGGACCTCGAACCTCAGAGCTCCGAGAGGACCGAGGGTCGGGCGCGCGTCCGCGCGGAGGAGCCGGCGGAGGTTGCCGATCTCGACGAGGCCTTCCACCGACTGCTCGAGAGGTTGTCCCGGACCCTGGCACGGGAGATCGAGTTCGCGGCCAACGCCTCCCACGAGCTGAGGACGCCGCTCACGAACATGCGCCTCTACGCAGAGGAGGCGGCGCGGGAGGCCACCGGCAAGGGGCTCTCGGCTCTCGAACAGCAGATTCGGGAGATCGACCGCATGGTCCGCCTCGTCGACTCGCTCCTCGTGATGGCGCGGGAGAGCGAGTCCGGGCTCCCCCGCGGCGAGGCGGTGAACCTCGCCGACCTCGCCCGCGAGGTGACGGCGCGGGTCCTCGGCGACGGCGCCTCCGGCAGTTTCCCCGACGAAGCGCTCGTCCGCGGGGACGAGAGCCTTCTCGGCATCGCCATCGAGAACCTGGTCGACAACGCCCGCAAGTTCACGCCCGCCGGATCCACGGTGGGCGTCGCGCTGGGGATCTCGGCGTCGACGGCGCGCCTGTCGGTGACGAGCCCGGGGGTGCGAATCGGCGACGGCGAGAGGGAGCGCCTCTTCGAGCGATTCTTCCGGAGCGCGCCGGAGCGCGCCGCCCACGCCGGGCACGGCCTGGGTCTGGCCCTTGCGCGCCACATCGCCCGCCTGCACGGTGGAGACGTGACGTGCGCCTCGTCGGCCGGCGAGGACGCGCGGTTCGTCCTCGAGATCCCGGCGTGGCGCCCTTAGTCCCCCCGCACTCCTACGCCCCGATCCACTGCCCCGACTCGGCCCCCGCGAACTGCTGCTCGTAGAGCTTCGCGTAGAGGCCGCCGCGCGCGAGAAGGGAGGCGTGCGTGCCGCGCTCCACGATGCGGCCGCCGTCCATCACGAGGATGAGATCGGCCTTCAATATCGTGCTGAGGCGGTGCGCGATGACGAGGCTGGTGCGCCCCGTGAGGAGCGGCTCGAGGGCCTTCTGGATCAGGGCCTCGGAGTGCGAGTCGAGGGACGACGTCGCCTCGTCGAGGATGAGGAGCTTCGGGTTCCGGAGCACGACTCGGGCGAGGGCGAGGCGCTGCTTCTCCCCTCCCGAGAGCTTGTACCCGCGCTCGCCGACGACGGTCTTGAGCCCGTCGGGGAGCTTCTCGATCACGTCCTGGATCTGCGCGAGGCGGCAGGCCGCCTC
Source organism: Acidobacteriota bacterium (assembly GCA_016195325.1). NCBI lineage: Bacteria > Pseudomonadati > Acidobacteriota > Acidobacteriota bacterium. Next base: position 43,905 of record JACPZX010000035.1, on the reverse strand, counting down.
GAGATCCTCCTTCGTCGCCGCGGGCTTCGCGTACCTGAGGTTCTCCTCGACGGTCGCGTGGAAGAGGGTCGTCTCCTGCGTCACCTTGGCCGTGAGGCCGGCGAGATCCTCGATCGCCATGTCCTTGAGATCGACGCCGTCGAAGGTGACGCGTCCCTTCGAGGGATCGTAGAGGCGCGTCGCGAGGTACGTGAGCGTCGTCTTCCCGGCGCCGCTCGGCCCGACCAGCGCCACCATCTGCCCGGGGAGCGCCTCGAAGGAGACGTCCTCGAGCGTGAGGCGCGTCCCGTCGTACCCCATCGAGACGCTCTCGAAGCGCATCTCCCCTCGCGGGCTCGAGAGGCGGATTGGATTCGCCGGCTCCGCGATCTCGACGGGGAGGTCGAGGTACTCGAAGATCCTCCGGAAGAGGGCGACCGCGCTCATCACGTCCACGTGCACGTTGACCAGGGCGGAGGCGGGGCCGTAGAGCCGCCCGAGGTACGACGTGAAGGCGACGATCGTCCCGATCGTGATGCGCCCCGCGATGACGCCGTGGCCGCCGAACAGGAAGATGAGCGCCGGCCCGATGCTCCCGAACATGATCAGCCACATCAGGAACCACCGGCCCGCCATCCCCTGCTGGATCTGGAGATCGCGCACCGACGCCGCCTTGTCGAGGAAGCGCTTCTTCTCGTAGCTCTGGGCGCCGAAGAGGCGTGAGAGGAGGTAGCCGCTCACCGAGAGCGTTTCTTGAAGATAGGCGGTCAGCTCCGCGAGGCGCTCGGCCGTCTGCTTCGCGAGGCGGCTCCGGATCTGGCCGACCCGCCGCGTCGGCAGGATGAAGAGCGGCAGCACCCCCACCGCGATCAGCGAGAGGCGCCAGTCGATCCGGAAGATGACGACGAGGGTCGTGACCACGGTGACGCCGTTCGACACGAGCGCCACCAGCGTCCCGCCGACCACCCCCTGCACGCCGCCGACGTCGTTCTGGATGCGCGAGAGGATCTCCCCCGACTTGTGGTTGGTGAAGAACCTCAGGCTCTGCCTCAGGAGCCTCCCGTACATGTCCCCCCGGAGCCCGAACATCACCTCCTGGCTCATCACCGTCACGAGGTAGTTCATCCACACGCCGAGGAGGCCGCTCGCGAGCGGCACGCCGATCATCGCGGCGATGAGCCAGTTGAGGAGGGCGCCGTCCTTCTGCGGGATGGCGCGATCGATGATGTCGCGGATCAGGAGCGGCGGGATCAGCCCGAGGAGAGACGACACGAGGATGATCCCGAGGATGAGGGCCGACGGTCGCCACGCGGGGAGGAGGTAGCGCGCGATCCGCGCGAAGTCGCCGCGGGTGGGCTTCAGCCCCTTCGGCGCGTCCTCGTAGTTGAAGTGGAACATCGGGACAGTCTATGGCACCGCGGTCCCGTCTTCACCCCTCGTGCAGGACGATGATGGGGTCGACCCGCGAGGCGCGGCGTGCGGGGATGAAGCTGGCCGCGATCGCCACCCCGAAGAGAACGAGGGGGACCACGAGAAAGACCGCGGGGTCGATCGGGCGCACGCCGTAGAGCTGGCTCGCGAGCGCCGGGGCGGCGATCGCCGAGAAGACGAGCCCCAGGGCGACGCCCGTCCCAGCGAGGAGCGCTCCGCTCCTCAGGATCAGCGTGAGAATGTCGACCGGGCGGGCGCCGAGCGCCATCCTCACGCCGATCTCGCGGGATCTCTGGCCGACCATGTACGCGAGGAGGCCGTAGATGCCGATGGAGGCGAGGAGGAGCGACAGCGCCGCGAAGGCGCCGATCATCTGGGCGGAGAGGCGCCGCGGCGCGAGGGAGCCGCTCATGACATCGTCCATCGTCTGGACCTTGAAGATGGGAAGCGTCGGATCGACGCTCTGGACTTCGCGGCGGATGAGCGGCTCGAGGGCCGCCGCGGGGAGCGCGGTACGAAGCACGAAGTTCACGGCGCGGACCCCCACCTGGTAGACGGGCCGGTACAGGTGCGGCACCCCCCCGGTCTCGAGGCCGTCGTGCTTCACGTCGCCGACGACGCCGACCACGGTGATCCACGGCGCGTTGGGGTTCTGGCCGAACCGCACCCTCTCGCCGACCGGATCCGCGGTGTCCCAGAACCGCCGCGCGGAGCTCTCGTCGATGAGGGCGACCGCCGGCTTGTTCGCGTCGTCGGCCTCGGTGAAGAAGCGCCCTCGCACGAGGGCCGTTCGCATGACGTTGAGATACTCGGGGCTCACGGCGATCAGCTCCGCCCTCAGGTCTGCCGACGACTCGACGGGGCGCTTCTCGACGGCCAGCGCGACGCTGAAGGTCTGGCCGGTGGCGGGAAGCGCCGAGGTGATCGCCGCCTGCTCGATGCCGGGGAGGGCGCTCACCCGCCTCAGGCTCTCGCGGACGAAATGGTTTCTGGCCTCGGGCGCGGCGTAGAGGTCCGCGTTCGGGTCGTTCGGGACCGGGAGCCACACGCCGGCGGTGACGACCCCCGCGGGATTGAACCCGGGGTACTCGCGCGCGAGCGACCAGAAGGTGCGGACGAGGAGACCCGCCCCCACCATCAGCACGACGGCGAGCGCCAGCTCGGTGACGATGAGCGCGGCGCGCAGCCGGTTCGTGCGGGCCCCGTGGCCGGATCCCCACGACCCCTCGCGGATCCCGCGGACGAGATCGCCGCGCGACGCCTGGAGCGCCGGGGCGAGGCCGAAGGCCGCGCCGGTGAGGAGCGAGATGCCGAGGGCGAAGGCGACGACCTGCACGTCGACGGAGGCGTCGGCGAGGCGGGCCACCTGAGGCGGCAGGAGCCTCACGACGAGAGCCATCCCCGCGCCGGCCGCCGAGAGCCCGACGGCGCCCGCGACGAGCGAGAGGAGCATGGCTTCGGTGACGAGCTGGGAGACGATTCGCCCCGGGGTCGCGCCGAGCGCCAGCCTCACGGCGATCTCGCGCTCCCTTCCCGACGCGCGCGCGAGAAGGAGGTTGGCGATGTTCACCGACGCCACGAGGATGATCAGGGTGACCGCTCCCATCAGCACGAGGAGCATGGGCCGGATGTCTCCCACGAGCGATTCCTGGAGGGGCTGGACTTCGACGGTGAACCTCCCCTGCGCCGGATAGTCGTTCGGGAAATCCTGGCGGAGCCGGGCCGAGAGCGCGGCGAGCCGGGCCTGCGCGGCGTCGAGGTCCGTCGACGGGCTGAGCCTTCCGATGAGGCCGGGAAGGAAGCGCGCGTTCCTCGCCGGCTTCGGGAAGGGGTTCGCGGTGAACCCCGCCGCCGCCCAGACGTCCACGTCGCCGGCGACGGTCTTTCCCGGATGCCGGAACCCTCGGGGGAGGACGCCGACGATCGTGTAGATGTCGTTGTCGAGCCTCACGCGCCGCCCGAGCACGAAAGGATCGGCGCCGTACGATCGGCGCCACAGGCCGTCGCTTATCACCACCGCCTCGGCGAACCCCTCGGCCACGTCCTGGGAGCCGAAGAGCCTCCCGATCTGCGGAGCGGCTCCCAGCATCGAGAAGTAGTTCGGGCTCACGCCGAGAAGCTCGAGCCGAGCCGGCTCTTTCGCCCCCGTCAGGTTGACGCTCACGGGCCAGACGACGCTGACGTCGTCGAAGACGCCGGTCAGTGCCCGGAGGTCCTGAAGCTCCACGGGGGACGTGGCGACATCCTTCAGCCCCACCCCCGGGCTGCCGGCGACGATCTTCACGAGACGCGACGCGTCGCGGTACGGGAGGGGGCGGAGCAGAACCGCCTCGACGACGCTGAAGATCGCGGTGTTCGCGCCGATGCCGAGGGCGAGCGTCAGGATGACGGCCGCCGCGAACCCCGGGCTCCGGTAAAGCTGCCTGAAACCGTAACGGACGTCCTGCGCGATCACGAGTGGGACCTCCAGGACCTTATCTTACGTGCCGGCCTTCGAAGTGTTTTCGGGGCCTTCCGGAGTGTCCCTTCGCCCCCGCGGCTTGAAACGTCGATCTGTCGTCGGTTTATTCCCGGCGGCACGCGCGGGGGCGGGTGCGCGCTTGACCGGGGGGAGGGATCGCGGTATCTGGAGTTCGCCTTCGAGGCGACGCCGGGAGGGCGCCTCCGCGTCGAGTTCTCGTCGACGGGCTGCCCCTTCGTCCCCGTCCTCAACAGCGGAAGGCGAACCACACCAGGAGATCAGTACAAGCCGAGCGCCAACGACTGGCGCGACATCCTCGACCTCGGGGCGGCCACGAACACGGTCTACTGGCGCGTGATCGCGCTCCACATGACCGCCGACGAGATCAACGCGGCGCCGATCGCTTCGTTCACGATCGCGAGGTAGGCGGAAGATCACGACCGGTGGCATCATGGCTGCCGCTCCGGACCGACGGACGGTTCAGGAAGCCTTCGTGAGGAGGCCCGGTCGTGAGAATCCCCCGGTGGCTCGGCTCTCTTCTCCTGCTGGCCGTGACGGTGATGCCGGCCGCGGCGCAGGAGCGCCTCGTCTACGGAACGCGCGCCGAGGCGATGGGAGGATCGGTCGTCGCCTCCTCCCGGGACGCCTCCGCCGCCTTCGGCAATCCCGCCGCCTTCGCCTTCGAGCCGAGGTGGGATCTGACGTTCCCCCTCCTCGATCTGAACGTCGCCATCGACGGGAACGTCCTCGCGACCGGGGATGCGATCCGGAACGATTTCGACAAGCTCAGCCTCTCGAACATCCAGACGGCGCTCAACAGCGGCACCGTCACTCCCGCCCAGCGCGCCGCCGCCCTCGACGCCTTTCTCTACCGCGTCCCGGCGCTCGGTGACCCGGGCCAGGGCCTCAGCGCGAGGGCGAGCCTCGGCCCGGCGCTCCGGTTCGGCGCGTGGGGAGTCTCCGCCTCGGCCTTCGCCTACGGCGGCATCTCCCCCACCATCGATCTCACGACGGGGCTGTCTCTCGGCACCGGCGGGTTCGCTGCGGCGATTCCCTCCACTCCCGACGACTGCGGCGGCAACGCCTTCTGCCAGGGATTCGCCGCGAGCCTCGTGACCGCCTCCGGCGGCTCGCTGACCGCCGCGCAGTCCGAGCAGCTCGTCGTCGACGCCGGCGCCGGGAAGCTCCAGGGGGACTCGCGAGCGCGCAGCCTCCTCACGCGCATCGTCACCGAGACGGCCGGCAACGGCCCGTCGCTCCTCACCAACGGATCGGGAGTCGACGTGCGCGCCCTCCTCGTCGAACAGATCGCCGGCACGTATTCCCGACAGATCCTCGGCGACCGGCTCGCGGCCGGGGTGAGCGTCAAGGACATGAGGGGAGAGACGTTTCGCAAGTCGTTCGTCGTGGACGACCTCCAGCAGGGGAAGAGCCTCGGCGACGACCTGCGCGATCGCGACAACCGGGAGGTGTCGAGCCGGATCGGCGTGGACCTCGGCGTGCTCTGGAAGGCGTCCGCGGGACTGCGCCTCGGGGCGACGGCGACGAACGTCAACGCGCCCGAGTTCGACTACGCGGGGGGCGGGGGCTCCTTCAAGCTGGAAAGGCAGATCCGCGGCGGCGCCGCCTGGTCGCCAAAAGGCTGGATCACCGTCGCGGGAGATCTCGACCTGAACGAGATCGACTCTCAGGTCGTCAACGGCCTCAAGTTCCGCTACGGCAGCGTCGGCGCCGAGTTCGTCGTGCTGCGCTTCCTCGAGCTCCGGGCGGGGGGATACAGGAATCTCGCCGCAAGCGGGAGCCCTCTCGTCTACACGGGAGGTGTCGGGTTCAGGATGGGGGCCTTCGAGCTCGCCTTCTCCGGCGCCCTCTCGACCCGCGACGTCCAGCGGACGGCGTCGAACGGAACCTCGCCGCCTGCGACCTTTCCCTCGGGCGCGGGGTTCGCCCTCTCCATCGGGTGGCAGCCCCGGCGGTGACGCGACCGCGGGGTCATCGGGAGAGAGAGCAGGTCGACGCCTCGTCGGGGAACGCCGCGAGCGCGTCTTCCCTCGAGACGGGAGTCTCCTTGAGGAACGGCGTCTTCGCGAACGAGGCCTCGATCAGAGCGCGGTTCGCGGCCCGCGTGTAATCGCGGAACTGCGCGCGGACGTCGCCGCTTCCGCGAGCCGTGACGTCGAGCATCTGCACGGGCGTCACGCACGAGAGGTCGAAGGCGCCGAGCGAGACGGTGCGGATCTCGGGGTTCAAATCCGACTTGAAGTGGACGACGCGCGCGCGCAGATCGTAGACGACGCTCCAGCGCGTGAAGCCGGGCTGGGCCACGTCGGAAAGGACCGCGAACCCGCGCGCGACCGCGTCCCCTTCACCTGCCGCTCGCCTCGCCCCCCGGACGAACCGATCGAGCGAGCCGTCTCGTCCCCGGTACCAGCTCTTCCCCTGCGCCTCGCGCCAGGCGTCGATCGACGCCTCGTACGTCGAGTTGGCGAGCGCCTTCACGGGAAGCGAATCCCCGCGATGGACGACGGCCCTCCCCTTCAGGAACTCGACGACGGCCGCATCCCCTGAGGCGTCGGCGAAGAAGTAGTGGATGGGCGTGTCCCCCACGGGGCGGATCGCCTCGAGGCCGAGGACGACCTCGGCGACGGACCCGCGCGTGTCGAGGTTGGCCTGGATCCACTCGAGGATCGCCGCCGCCGGTCGCGCGTCGGCGGCCGGGTACTTCGTCCCGTCGAGCCACATGAGGGAGACCATCAGCCCCGCCTCGTTCATCCCCGTGGTCGGGTTGTCGCGCCCGAACTGGTTGAAGGTGACGCTCGCGAACTTCGAGGTCCACGCGGCGCCCCCGACATCGACCCGGCTCCGTTTCGACGTCCCGCGCTTGTTGACGAGGACGAGCCCCTCGGAGGGGTGGAACTCGTAGTTGTAGGCGACGACGGCGCCGTCGACGGCGGGGATGACGACCGTGGTGCACGTGAAGCCGGGGGATGCCGCGAGGAGGGCGACGAGGACGGCGACCGTCTTTCGCATCACTCCTCCCGGAGCGCGACCAGCGGATCGACGCGCGAGGCCCTCTGCGCGGGGAGCGTGCAGGCCGCGAGCGCGACGACGGCGAGGAGGACCGACACCGCCGCAAAGGTGGCGGGATCGCGCACCGGCACGCCGAAGACGAGGCTCGTCAGGAGGCTGCTCAATCCGAGGGCGGCGACGAGGCCGACGCCGATCCCCGTGAGGCCGACGGACATCCCCTCGCGGACGATGAGGCGGACGACTCCCCGGGGCTGTGCGCCGAGGGCCATGCGCAGGCCTATCTCGCGCGTCCGCTGCGTCACGGAGTACGCGAGCACGCCGTAGATGCCGATCGCCGCGACCAGCACCGCCACGCCGGCGAAGAGGGCGAGGAGGACGGCGTTGAGGCGCGGCTGGGCGGCGCTCGCCGCGAGCAGCTCATCCATCGAGCTCACCGTCGCCACGGGGAGGTCGGTGTCGAGCTGGTGGACCCTGTCGCGGATGATCGCGAGAGCCGACTCGGGGGGCCCCCCGGTGCGCACCACGACGTCCATGACCCCCGCCACGCGCGAGCTCGCCGGGAAGTACATGGCCGGCGCCTCCTGGCTGAGCACCACGTTGCGCACATCGCCGACGACGCCCACGACGGTGAAGTCCTTCTTGTCGCCGACGCGCCGGACCGTCCTGCCGATCGGATCCTCGCTCCCCCAGAATTTCTCCGCCGTGGCCCGGCTCACGATCATCACAAACGGCCCGTCGGGGCCGTCGGCATCGGTGAAGGTGCGGCCGCGAAGGAGCGGGATCTGCATCGTCTTCCAGAAGCCGGAGCTGACGAGACGCCAGTCCACGGGGACGGCGGTCTCCCGTGGGAGCGCGGTCTTGCCGAGGGGCACGACGGGGGTCGTCGTGTAGTTGCCCGAGCCGAAGGGGACGCCGCTCGAGACGGCCGCCCCCTTCACGCCGGGGAGCGCTTCGAGCGAGGTCACGAGGTCGCGGTAGAAGGCCGTCGAGTTCGCCTGGGCCGGGTAGCGCGCGGTGGGGAGCGAGAGCTGAAACGTCAGGAGATGGTCGGGCTCGAAGCCGAGCGCGACGTGCCGGAGCTGGACGAGGGACTGCACCAGGAGCCCGGCGCCGATGAGAAGAACGGTCGCGAGCGCGAGCTCCGCACCCGCCAGGGCGTTCCGCACCCGCGCCCTGCCGCCCCCCGTCGCGGCGGCGGCCGACTGCTTGAGCAGCATGTGGATGTCGGAGGTGGCGAGGCTCCACGCCGGGACGATGCCGAAGAGCAGGCCCGTCAGAACGGTGGCGCCGAGGGCGAAGAGGAGGACGGTCGCGTCGACGCGCACCTCGGGAATCGGCAGCACGCTCGGCGCGACGGTCCCGTTGATGAGGGAGACGGCGCCGACGGCGAGAAGCAGACCGGCTCCCCCCCCGAGCCCGGAGAGGACGAGGCTCTCCACGAGAAACTGGCGCAGGAGCCGGCTTCGGCTCGCCCCCATCGCCGTCCGGACGGCGATCTCCTTCTGCCGGGAGGCCGCGCGCGCGAGGAGGAGGTTGGCGACGTTCGCGCACGCGATGAGGAGCACGCACGCGACGGCGCCGAGCAGCACGAGGAGTGTCGTCCGGAGCTGCGCGCTCACGAACCAGTCGAAGAAGGTGACGAGGCGGATCCCCCAGTCCGTGATCTCGGGGAACTGCGCGGCGACGCGCGCCGCCACGGTGTCCATCTCGGCCTGCGCCTGATCGACCGACACGCCGTCCTTGAGGCGGCCGACGACGCGGATGACGTGGTTGAGGCGCCTCTCGTTCGCCGGGTCTATCGTCAGAGGGATCCACATGTCGCCGCCCGTCATGACCGCCAGCGCCGCCGGGGCGATGCCGACGACCGTCCGGCTGACGCCGTTGAGCGTGAGAGTGCCGCCAACGAGCGCCGGATCGGCGCCGAAGCGCCGCTTGAGGAGACCTTCGCTGATCATGACGACGGGGGCGGCGCCGGGCTTGTCCTCCCCTTCGCGGAAGCCGCGGCCGGCCACGGGCTTCAGCCCGAGCACGGAGAGGAGCGAGGGGCTCATCGACGCTCCGGTGAACTGCTCCGGCTCCCCCTTCCCGCTGAGGTTGAGCGTGGCGAAGCCAATCGCCGCGAGGCCCTCGAAGCTCGTCGCCTGCTCTTTCCACGACAGGTAGTTGAGGACCGACGCGCCGAAGACCGGAAGGTGCAGCTTGTCGTTCCTCTCCGCGACCTGCATGAGCCGATCGGGGGCCGCGAACGGGAGCGGCTTCAGCATCACCGCGTTCACGACCGTGAAGATCGCCGTGTTCGCCCCGATGCCGAGGGCGATTGTCAGGACCACGGCGCCGGTGAACCCGGGGCTCCGGGCGAGCTGCCTGAAGGCGTAACGGATGTCCTGCCCGATCATGCGGCCACCTCCCGGTCCATTCTGTACGCAGCGGGATGGCCTGTGTTTTCCGGAAGATTCGGAAATCCCGGGGGGCGCTACGGGCAGTCCGGGTGGGCATCCTTCGCCGGCGACCCGTACGTGGCGGCGCCGCACGCGTTCACGGGGCGGACCATGTAATAGTACGCCGACTTCAGCGGCGGCACGGGGATGAGCGGGGCGGGAGAGGACGTGACGCTCGGCAGGCACGTCCCCGCCGGGAAGTTCACATGTCCGGTGGGCGTGATCTCTCCGGTCGCGAGCTGGTACCGGGTCCCCGATCCGATCGACTGGTTCGTCCAGACGAGCTGCGGCGGCGACCCCGGCTGCATCGTGATGGTGGCGATCTCGGTCGGAACGCCGAAGGCCGTGACGTCGAGGGGGGCGCAGTCCGACGCGTTGAGCACGCCATCGTTGTCCATGTCGGGATCGACGCAGTCCGCGATGGAGTCGGCGTCGGTGTCGGGGAATCCCTCGTCGACGGCTCCGTTGCAGTTGTTGTCGTGTCCGTCGCACGCCTCGGTGGCCGGGAGAACCGCTCCCCCGCAGGCGATCGACCCGCCGGTGCACGCGGTCGTCCCCAGCCGGCAGTCCCCGATGTTGGAGACGCCGCACACCACGCCCCCACCCGGGTTCCCCTCGTCGGCCGAGCCGTTGCAGTTGTTGTCGAGGCCGTCGCAGATCTCGGGCCTCTGGGGCGAGATCGCCGGGTTCGAGTCGTTGCAGTCGAGGTCCGACGGCGAGCCGTCGGCGTCCACGTCCTGGATGCCGTTTGCGCACACGCCGATCGAGCGAGGCGAGTTGCGGAGCGGCGTTCCGTAGGTGCTCGTGCCGCAGACGTTGACGTCGCGGATCATGTAGTACCAGCCGTTCCTGACCGGCGGGGTGGGGCGCGCGTCCTGCCACGATCCTCCGGCGGTCGCCGCGGCGACGCAGAAATCCTCCTCGAACCCGCGCGTCGCCGCGGTCCGGCTCAGGAGGCCGGAGACGATCTCGTAGTGCGTGCCGGGGCCGATGTTCTGGAGGTCGTAGCTGATCGTGGTGGGCGCGCCGCCTGCGGCGCGCACGTTGGCGACCTCGACGGGCGATCCCCATGCGCTCGGGTCGGCCGGCGCGCAGTCGAAGGCGTTCATGGCGCCGTCGTTGTCGATGTCGGGGTCGACGCAGTTCGCCAGGCCGTCGCCGTCGGTGTCCGGGAATCCCTCGTCGACGGCGCCGTTGCAGTTGTTGTCGAGGCCGTCGCAGACCTCGGCCGTCGCCTGGGAGCTCTGCACGCAGGCGAGGGCCCCCGCCTGGCAGAAGCTCGTTCCCGCGGAGCAGACGCCGGGAAGGCCCGTGGCGCACGCCCCGCCGCCGCCGGGATTCCCCTCGTCGGCCGCACCGTTGCAGTTGTTGTCGAGGCCGTCGCAGATCTCGGGCGAGGCCTGGATGTTCTGGGTGCAGACGATGCCGCCGCCCGAGCAGTTCGTCGTCCCCGCGGAGCAGACGCCCGGAACGCCCGTCGTGCACGCGAGCCCCCCGCCGGGATTCCCCTCGTCGATCTGGCCATTGCAGTCGTCGTCGAGGCCGTTGCAGATCTCGGTGGTCGGCACGCAGGCGGGACGCCACTCGTAGGCGCCGATGTCGTTGTCCCCCGGCTGCGGCGAGTTCGGGACGCCGTTGCCGTCATAGCCGCGAAGGGTGTTGTCCTTGTCGACCGCGGGGGCGCGCGACGCGAGGGCGCGATCGATGACGGGGGAGTTCGGGTTCACGTGGAAGTCGCGCGCCCCCTCGTTGACGTAGGAGGGACTGAGGCTGATGTTTCCGTTCGTCGTGAAGAAGGTGAGGTCGTCGAGATCCCCGCCCACCTGGGTCTTCTGATTGCCGAAGACGTCGTTCGCCTCGAGGCTGGTGCTCGGCGTGGTTCCGAAGTCCAGCTTGTAGATGCCTCCGCCCGTTCCGGCGAACATCAGCAGGTTCCCGGTGATGACGTCGTTCGATATCACGGTCGGGAGGGTCACGTCGCTGAGGCCTGAGAAGACGCCGCCCCCCTGCTGCGCCGTGTTGCCGACGATCGTGTTGTTCACGACCTTGTTGTCGTTGATGTAGGTGTAGACGCCGGCGCCGCGGTACGTGCTGTTGCCGACGATGACGTTGTTGCTGAGAATCGTCTGGCGCACCGACGCCGGGACACTGACGATGCTGACGCCCCCCCCGTTCGTGTCCGCGATGTTGTCGGCGATGAGATTGCGATCGATGACCGTCGCCTGCACCGGGGCGTTCGGGTCCCCCGCGGTGACCGCGATGCCTCCCCCGGCGCCGATCGAGAAGGCCAGGTTCGGGTCGCCGGCGTGGTTCCCCTGGATGGTGTTGCCGGTGATCGTCGGCGTCGACACGAAGCTGGAGTAGATCCCGCCGCCATATCCGTACGTCTCGCCGGTCGAGGTTCCCGCAGGAGGAACGGCGCGGTTCCCCGTGATGACGTTGTTCGTGATGATCGGGGCGCCCTTCGACACGTAGATGCCGGCGCCGCTGAATTCCGGCCGCGCCGGAGAGACCTGGAGGATGACGTTGTTCTGGATGACGTTGTTCCGCACCGTCGGCGAGCTGAAGATGTAGACGCCCCCTCCGCCGATGACATTGGAGGGAACGGTCACCGTCTGCCCCGCGCCGCCCGTGATGGTGAAGCCGTCGAGAACCGTCGTCGCGGTGTGGCCGCTCGCGAAGGTGACGACGGAGCACTGAGTGCCGGGGCGCTTCGCGCAGAAGGTTGTGTCGGTGCAGGGCTTCCCCGCGGCGTTGATCGTCGTCGTCGCCGCGCCCGCCTGGGAGACGACGCTCACTCCGGGCCTCATGCGGATCGCTTCGGTGTACGTCCCCGGCGCGACGCTCACGAAGTCCCCGGCGACCCCGACGCAGATGGCGTCCTGGATCCGGCAGTAGGGGCTGGCCGCCGAGCCGGAGCCGATCGCAGGGCAGGTGGCGGTGCTCACGTAGATGGTGGCGGCGGAGGCGACGGTCCATGCGAACAGAAACGAAAGAGCGGCCAGGGCGAGCCCCGCCCCCCGGGACGGTCGTGATGGGTACACTTCGGAGCGGAGAGGTCGCGCGTGATCTCTCATGGCCTCTGTTTTCAGGCGCCCCCGGGGCGCCGAGCGCTCCCGAAGCGCAGCCCGCGCGGCCTGCCCGCCGCGCTCGCCCCTCGCGAGCACCGTGGATCAAGCGAATCGAATAGGGTACTTATACGGCCATTTCGCTGTGAGTCAAGGACTTCCACTCTTGTTTGAAGAGTGACGCGTCACCGCACCGCGAGGAGGCGGCAGGACTGAGCCTTGGTCACGAGGTGGACGCTCATCCCGCCCCTCAGCCCCATCGCGGCGGAGGCCGACGCGGTCACCATCGCCACGAGAGGCGCCGGGATTCCGGGGATCGCGACGAAGACGAGCGTCCCCTCGCCGACGTCGCGGATCCGATCGATCGTCCCGGCCACGACATTGCGCGCCGACAGGCCCGAGGTCTCGCCGACGGCGAGGAGGAGATCCCCGGCCCGGATGCCGACGAGCGCCCGGGAGCCGGGAGCCGCGCCGCCGGCCGAGGCGAGCGCCAGGCGCACCCCTCCCGGCAGGCGCGCGACCACGCGCCCCGGCTCGACCGCCTCCACGGTGACGTCGAGGATGTTCTCGTAGTCGCTTCCCAGAACCCCCGCGCGATCCGATTCCTCACCGAAGACGCGCGACGGCTCGCCGCGCGCCGCGATTCTCCCCTCGCGAAGGACGACCACGTCGCCGCACAGGGCCGCGATCTCGGTCGCGTCGTGCGAGACGTAGATCGTCGGGATCCGGAACTCGTCGCGGACGGCCAGCAGGTAATGGAGGATGCGCCCGCGGAGCTGCGGATCGATCGACGCGAGGGGCTCGTCGAGGAGCAGGAGCGCCGGGGCGGAGCAGAGCGCCCGGGCCAGCGCGACGCGCTGCCTCTCCCCTCCGGAGAGAGTCGCGACCTCCCGCGGGCGGAGCGGCTCGAGATCGAGAACCGCCACGACGTGCTCGGGATCGATCCTGGATGCCGCGGCCCCGGAGGCACGGCGGGCGCCGGCCAGCACGTTTCCCATGACGTTCCAGTGGGGGAAGAGGAGCGCGTCCTGCGGCACGTACCCGATGCCGCGGACCTCCGGGGGGACGAGCCGGCGCCGGGACGAGTCGAGCCACGTCGCCGCGCCGAGGGCGATCCTGCCGCGGGCGCCGCGCCTCAGCCCCGCGATCGACTCGAGCAGCGCCGTCTTCCCCGCCCCGGATGGGCCGAAGAGGCCGAGGCAGCCCGTCTCGGCCTCGAAGGCGACGTCGAGGGGGAAGCGATCGAGCGGGAGCGCGAGGCGGACGTCGAGGCGGGCGGTCACGAGGGGCGGCGCCTCAGCAGCCGCTCGGTCACGTAGATCCCCGCGAAGGCGAGGAGCGTCGTCAGGGCGAGGAGCCCTCTCGCCCCCTCGCCCCGCCCCGACTGGATCTCGCTGAAGATGGCCAGGGCGAGGGTCTGTGTCCGACCGGGGATGTTCCCCGCGACGATCACCGTGGCCCCGAACTCGCCGAGCGCGCGGCTGAACCCGAGGACCGCGGAGGCGGCCAGCCCGCGCTTCGCGAGCGGGATCGAGACCCTGAAGAACGCCTCTGCCTGCGACATCCCCAGAGTGCGGGCGAGCGCTTCGAGTTTCACGTCCACGCCTTCGAAGGCGACGCGCGCGGTCCTCGCGACGAGCGGCAGGCTCATGATCGCCGAGGCGACCACCGCCCCCTTCCACGTGAAGAGGAGATCGGGATCGAACCCGAGCGCGCGGGCTCCCAGGGGCCCGTCGATCGAGAGGAGGCTCAGGAGGATGTAGCCGACCGCCGTCGGCGGCAGCACGAGCGGCAGCGAGACGATCGTCTCGGCGATCCCCTTCCCCGGGAACTCGCGCCGGGCGAGGAGCCACCCGAGGAGGACGCCGGGGACGAGCACCGCCGCGGTCGCGCAGGAAGCCACTTTCAGGCTGACGAGGAGCGCGGCGAGCCCGATCGTCAATGCTTGACCGCGTAGTAGCCGCGGCGCGTCTTCACGTGCACGTCGGGAGTGCGGCATTCGAGCTTGATGGCGCGCCACTTGCCGTCGAGGGCCTGATTCTTCGGGGAGTACGTGATGTAGTACTGGCTGCGCAGATCGGTGGCGATCGCGTCGTACACGCCCTTGAGGTCGCTCGCGTTCTTCGGGAAGAACGCGCGCCCCCCGGTGTCGTCCGCGAGCTGCTTGAGGGTCCCGCGGATCCCGATGTCCATCACCGACGCGCCCAGCCCGATCGGGTAGATGATGACGTCGTTCGTGCGCGTCAGCTCCGTGACCCTCTGGAACGAGAACTTGCTGCTCGTGTCGTCCCCGTCGGTGAGGAGGGCGATCGCCTTCCTCCCGTCGATCTTCTTCATCTTGTAGTAGGAGACGTAGAGGGCGTCGTAGATGGCGGTGCCGCCGTCCGCGTCGGTCCCCTCGATCGCGGTCTTGAGCAGGGCGTGGTCGCTCGTGAGATCCTGGAGGAGGAACACGTTCTCGTCGAGATCGACGATGAAGGCGCGATCCTCGGGGCGCACCGTGTTGACGAAGTCCTTCGCCGCCACTTGCACCGCGCCGATCCTCTCCTTCATGCTTCCCGACGTGTCGATGAGGACGCCGAGCGTGATCGGGCGCGTCTCGGCGCCGAACTCGAGGATGTCCTGCGCCACGCCGTCCTCGGTCAGGACGAAGTCGGCCTTCGTCAGGTTCGGGAGGAAGGCGTTGTTCGCGTCCATCACGGTGGCCGCGACGACGACGCGGTCGACCATCTCGCGATAGCTGATCTCGAGCTTGCGGGTGACGACGGTGTCGGTGACGGTCACGCCGTCGGGGGTGACCGCCTTCGCCTCGATCACCCACGATTTCGGCTGATCCCCGAACTCGTGGAAGCACTCGAACGGCGGCTCGCGGTCGATGAAGATCAGCTTCCCCCCGACGGAGAACTCGACCCTCAGCCCCGGGATCTCCTCCTTCGACTTCACGTCGGCGACGATCTTGACCTTGCCGAAGACGAAGTCCCCATGCGCGGGCTCCGTGATCCGCAGCGTGAACCGCGTCGGAGCGATTTCCGCGGCGCGGGCGGCGAGCCCGAGCGCTGCCGCCACGGCCACGGACAGCAGGGTGGCGACGGCCATCTCGACGATGCGGAGCCGGGCGCGCCTCATCGCGTCCCTGAGGCGGGCGCGCCGTGAGCCCGCAGCATCTTGAGAATCGTCTCGGCGCGCGGCCGCCCCTCGAACGTCGTGGACAGCCCGATCGCCTTCTCGAGGACGCCGGCGGCCGCGTCGTACCGGCCGTTGATGATGTAGGCGTTGCCCAGGGCGAGGAGCGCCGTCGTATCGTTCGGCGCCAGGCGCACCGCATCCTCGAGGACCCCTTCCGCCGCGGCGTTTTTCCCCTGCCCCTGCAGCGCCAGGGCCAGGTCGATCGTCACCGCCACGCTCGCGGGCTTGCGCTCGCGAAGGGTGCGAAAGGCCCCCTCCGCCTCCTCGTAGAGGCTGGCCCGGAGGAGGTCGTACCCGAGCGCGAACGCGTCCGCCGGGGAATCGGCCGCCCCGTCCGCCGATCCCGACGCCGCGCGCGCCGCCTTGAGGGCCGCCGCGGCTCCCGCGTAGTCCCCCATCTCGGCCCTCAGCCTCGCGAGCGATCGCAGGTCGTCCGGAACCGCGGTGCCGTCGTCCGCCTTCCGGGTCAGGCTCCTGAGAGCCTGCCCCTCGGCGGCCATCGACGCGCGCAGATCGGCGATGTCGCGCTTGAGCTTCTCGTCCTCGGACGGGCGGGTGAGCGCCTCGTCGAGGAGGCGCGTGGCCGCGTCGAAATCGCCGAGCCGGCGGAAGAGCCTCGCCTTCGCGGCGTACGCCTCGAGGTAGTTCCGATCGAGCGAGATGGCCGCGTCGAAGTCGCGCCCCGCCTCGCTCAGCGAGTCGAACTCCATCTCGATGACGCCGATCGTGTAGGGATGCCAGGGGCTTCCCTGCTCGAGCTGCGCCGCCTTCCGGAGCGCCGCGATCGCCTCGTTCACCAGCCTCTGGCGCGCGTACGCGACGCCCAGCCGGTTGTACGCGGCCGCGAAATCCGGCCGGACGCCGATCGCCTTGAGGAAGAGCGTCGTCGCCTCGTCGAGGCGGTTCTTCCTCAGGTAGAGATCCCCGAGGTTGAGCGACGCGTCGGGGAACCCCGGGTTCATGGCGATGGCCTTCTTGAAGTTCTCCTCCGCCTTCTCGTCGTCGCCGGTGTCCTGCGCGGCGCGCGCGAGGCCGTCCCACGCGGGGGCGAAGTTCGCCTGGATGGCGAGGGCCCGCTGGTACTCGGCCAGCGCCTCGTCGGAGTCGCCGCGGCGGAGGTAGCAGTCGCCGAGATCCACGTGGGCCTGCATGTTCGTCGGATCGAGCTCGAGGGCGAAGGTGATCGGGTCGATCGCCTTCGAGTACTGCCGGTCGAGCTTGAAGGCGAGCCCCAGGAAGTAGTGCGCCCGGAACGAGTTCATCGCGACGTCGGCGACGTGCGACAGCAGCTCGATCGCCTTCTTCGCCTCGCCCCTCTTGTAGGCGTTGATGCCGTCGCTCATCAGGCTGAAGGTGCGCGCCTTGAGCTCCTGCGAGTGCGAGATCTCGCGGGCGACGGCGGGCGAAGGGAGGCCGGTCGCCGCGGCGGCGACGGCGAGGAGCAGGGGAACGAGGCGGGCGCGTCGCGTCGCGAGTGTCATGAGGGCAACCGGCGCGACTATAGCACGCTCCCTTCCGAGGTGGCCTAGAATGACCCGCCATGTCGATACGCTCATGGTCCCTCGGCGCCGCGGCGGCGATTCTCCTCGTCGGTGCGGCGACGGACATCGCGCGGCCCGCAGAGGCCCCGTCCGTGGGGCACGCCCGGTCCGCGGCGGGCGCCGCCCCCGCGACGCTCGACGACCCGGCCTTCCGGGCGCGCGCGCACGCCTACGTGACGGGCTCCTACTGGATCCTGTTCGCCGGCAGCGCCATCACGTTCGCCGGCCTGGGGTGGATTTCCCTGTCCGGGGCCGCCACCCGCGCCTCGAAGGCGATCGAGGAGCGGATCGGCCCGGGCCCCAGGCAGACGGTCGTCTTTCTCGGCCTCCTCCTCGCGTTCCTGTCGCTCCTCTCGCTCCCTCTCGACTTCTACGCGGGGTTCGTGCGCGAGCACGCGTACGGGTTTTCGACCCAGACCGTGGGCGGGTGGTTGGCGGATCGCGTCCGGGATTTCGCCCTCGAGCTCACCCTCGCAACCCTCTTCGTGCTCCCGGTGCTCTCCGTCATCCGGCGCTTCCCGCGATCGTGGTGGATCCTCGGGACGATCTTCGCCTGCGCCCTCACGATCGTCGTCGTCGCGGTGGAGCCGGTCTTCATCGCGCCGCTCTACAACGAGTTCACGCCGCTCCAGGACGAGGAGATCAAGAGGCCGATCCTCGATCTCGCCCACGCGCACGGCGTCCCGGCCGGCGACGTCTACGAGATGAACGCCTCGGAGCGCTCGGCGCACGACAACGCCTACGCCTCGGGGCTCCTCGGCACGGAGAGGATCGTCCTGTACGACACGCTCCTCGACGGCTACACGAAGGACGAGATCGTCTTCGTGATGGGGCACGAGATAGGCCACCGGGTCCTGAACCACATCTGGAAGGGTCTCGCGCTCGCGTGCCTCCTGATCCTCGCGGGGTTCTACACCGTGCAGCGGGCGATGCGCACGATCCTCTCGCGCGAGCGGTCGGGGCGAGGCCGGATCGGAGTGACGAGCCCGTGGGAGCCGGCGGCCATCCCGCTGATGGCCTTCATCGTGTCGATCTTCATGTTCGTCACGCTCCCCATCCAGAGCGGGTGGTCGCGGCACCTCGAGGCCGAGGCGGACGCCTTCGCGCTGGCTTCCGTCCCCCACCCGGAGGTCGGCCCGGACGCCTTCCGGCGGATGGCGGTCCGGAACCTGTCGGATCCGGATCCCCCGGCGATCCTCGAGTGGCTCCTCTACTCGCACCCGTCGATCGGGAAGCGGATCGCCGCGGCCGAGGAGTTCCTGAAGAAATGAGCCGGCGCGTCGTCGGCGTCTTCGCGGTCGCCGCGCTCGCGTTCCACCTGATCTTCAACCGCGGCTACGGATATTTTCGCGACGAGCTCTACTACCTCGCCTGCGCGCAGCACCTCGACTGGGGGTACGTCGATCACCCTCCCCTGATCGCCGTCATCGCGCGCGTGGCGCGCGCCCTGCTCGGCGACTCGCTCGCGGCGATCCGCTTCTTCCCCGCGGTCGTCGCGGCGCTGAAGGTCGTCCTCACCGGGCTCATCGCGCGTGAGATGGCCGGCCGCGCGTGGGCTGTCGCCCTCGCGTGCGCGGCCTGCCTCGCCGCCCCCGTCTACCTCGCGGGCGACAACATCCTGTCGATGAACGGCGTCGAGACCCTCTTCTGGATGGGGTGCGCGTGGATCGTCGCGCGCGTGGCGAACGGAGGCTCACCGCGCCTCTTCCTCGCCTTCGGCGCCCTCGCCGGCCTCGGCCTCGAGAACAAGCACTCGATGGCCTTCTTCGCCTCGGCGCTGGGGGTGGGGCTGATCCTCACGCCGATGCGCCGCCACCTCGCCGGGAAATGGATCTGGCTCGGGGCCCTCATCGCCGTCGCCCTCGCGCTCCCCAACGTGGTCTGGGAGGCGCGCCACGGCTGGGCTACTTTCGAGCTCCTCAGCAACGTCGCGCACAGCACGAAGAACGTCGTCCTGAGCCCGCTCGAGTTCGTCCTCCAGCAGGGGCTCCTCATGAACCCCGCGGCGGCGCCGCTCTGGATCGGCGGGCTCGTCTGGCTCCTGGCGTCGCGCCCCGGACGCCCGTACCGCGCGCTCGCCAT
The DNA here is from genome assembly GCA_016195325.1 of Acidobacteriota bacterium. Classification (NCBI taxonomy): domain Bacteria; kingdom Pseudomonadati; phylum Acidobacteriota; species Acidobacteriota bacterium. The sequence continues at coordinate 24,689 of JACPZX010000035.1, read as the reverse complement.
CGCCTGGATCGTGACGCTCGGCATCTTCATCGCGCTCAAGGGGAAGAATTACTACCTCGCGCCGGCCTACCCGATGCTCTTCGCGGCGGGGGGCGTCGGCGCGGAGGGGCTCTTCGCGGAGCGCGCCCGGTGGATGAAGCCCGCGCTGATCGCGCTCATGCTCGCCGTCGCTGCGATCGTGGCGCCGACCATCGTCCCGATCCTTCCGCCGGATCGGGCCATCGCCTACATGAAAGCCATTCACTTCGAGCCGCCGCGCACCGAGACGTCGCACACCGCCGATCTCCCGCAGATCCTCGCCGACCAGTTCGGCTGGGACGAGATGGCCGCGCAGGTGGCCGGCGTGTACCGGAGCCTCCCCCCGGAGGACCAGGCGAAGGCGGCGATCTACGGCCAGAACTACGGGCAGGCGGCGGCGATCGACTTCTTCGGCCCCCGCCTCGGCCTCCCCCCCGCCATCAGCGGCCACCAGAGCTACTTCCTGTGGGGGCCGCGCGGCGCCACGGGAGAGGTCATGATCGTTCTCGACGACGACGCCGACGACGAGCGCCGGCAGTTCGCGTCGGTCGAGGACCGCGGCCCGATACGAATCAGCCCGTACGCCATCCCGTGGGAGGGTCGCCTCCATATCCTCGTCTGCCGCGGGCTCAAGGGGTCGCTCGACGAGCTCTGGCCGAAGCTGAAACGCTGGCTGTGACGGGGCATCCAATCCCTGTATCGCAAACACCGGGCGATCGGCGATAATCAGCGCCTCGCATCCGAACAGTCACCCGTCTGAAATGACGTTGGAGGTTCAACGACCATGGCTCGATCTCTCTCGCTCTCACGCATTCCGGCCGCCCTCGCGCTGGCCGCGGCCGCGACGCTCGTTCCTGCTTCGGCCGCCGCCGAATCGCTCAAGATCGATTCCGACCACTCGACGGTCGCGTTCAAGGTCTCTCACCTCGTCTTCAGCAAGGTGCTGGGGCGCTTCGACCGGTTCGAGGGAACGCTCACCCTCGACCCCGCCGACCTGACGAAGTCCGCCGCCACGGTCACGATCGACGCGGCGAGCATCGACACGAACGAGCCGGACCGCGACAAGCACCTCAAGAGCGACGCCTTCTTCGACGTCGAGAAGTTCCCGAAGGTGACGTTCCAGTCCACCGCGGTCCGGAAGACGGCCGGCGACAAGTACGAGATGGATGGAAATCTGACGATGCGCGGCGTCACGAAGCCGGTCACGCTCAAGGTGGACGTCATCGGCGTCGGGGCCGACCGGGGCGGGCTGCGCGCCGGGTTCGAGGCCTCCACGCGCGTCAACCGCAAGGATTACGGCGTGTCGTGGAACAACGTCGTCGAGGGGGGCGGTGTCGTCGTGGGAGACGACGTGGACATCATGCTGACGATCGAGGCCTTCCGGCCGGGGGCGAAGAAGTAGCGCGGGCGCTCGGCGCAGGCGCGCCGGAATCCGTGCCGCCGAGCGCGGTCTGCTCGTCGATGAAGCGGGCTCCCTTCGGAGCAGTTGCGAGCGATTCGGCGTGAGAGAGAAGCTCGTTCAAATGCGCCTGAGCCCAGTCCTGGACCGCCTTCGTCTGAAATGGACTCAGCCGGGTCTCTTTCGATAGCCGGTCCATCGCCGCGAAGATCGAAGGAGCCCCTCCATCATCCTCGTAGACATAGCTGAGCGCGCTCCACGCGACGAGAAGTTCCTCGCGGACTGCGGCGCTCGGCGTTTCCTCCGCGCCTTTCGAGACTCTGGCGGCGCCGGGTAGAATCCTCTCCACAATCCTCTCCATCGCCGTCGCGACCCCGGAATCTCCGCGCTGCGACATTGCGTGGTAGCGGACCCTGTTGAGAAAACGCTTGAGAGCGCGGGGTGTGTTGCCCTTGAGGGAGACGAGCGGCTGCCAGACGAGAAGGGCTTCCGAGAACTTGAGCGAGTCCTTCACGATCATCTCGCCGGAAATCGACGACCTCCACACGCCAGCCACGAGCAGCGCGATCCCCGCCATCACTGCCCACACGGGCCAGACTTGTCGGCGCGGTGAAACTCCCGAGACGAAGGACGGCCGGGGGTCCCGCGGATGCTGGGCCTGATTCTCGGCGCTTCCCTGCCTCGGCAGGGACGCCTGTTTGTCGGCGTCGATCGGTGCCGGTGGCTTCGCGGGCGCCGGCGCCGCCTCCACCACCGGCGGTGGCGCCAGCCGAAGCGGCTTCAGGACCGTTCCACCGACGAAGTACGCGCCCGCGACGCAGAGTAGGGCGAGCGACCAGGCGACGACGCGGGGAAGGACGGCGGCGACGCGGACGACACGCTCTTCGTCGCGGCGGTGTCTCGCTTCGACTTCGTCCCGGCGCGGAGCGACCAACTGCTGCGACGCCATGTCAGTCGGCGGCGGAATGGGCACCTCAATGTTGATCAGCTTCTCGAGGTAGTGGCGCGCGAACTCCTTGCGCTTGCCCCGCGCGCTCTCAGCGCCGCTCCCGTCGGCACCCGCCACCTCCGCGGCGACTTTCTTGTACGCGAGACCGATACACGCTCGGACCCACTGGGTCTCCATGCCGAGCACGACGTAGCAGTCGCCGGAGGAGACGAGGAAATTCACCGCCTCGAGGACCTCGGCGACCTTGTCGGGGCCGCAGCGATCGAGATCGTCGATGTTCACGAGGAGCTTCCGCGGCCTGAGGGCGGTGGTCACGTCCCGGAACTCCTCGGCGAACCGGTTGTGCGCCCCCGCCGCCGTCTCCGGATCGCGCGCGCCGAGAAGCCGCGCGAGCATGTCCGTGATCCCCGACCCCTTGAGAGCGAAGGCCCGGAATCCCTTTGCGGTCGCGAGAAGCAGGGCCGCACCGCTCGTGAGGATGAGCCCGAGGACCGAGCCGGGGTTGACGTGCGCCTGCGTCTCGTTCCCGAGGTTCACGAGGAGGCCGAAGAGGGTCATGGCCAGCGTGAACGGCGCCTGGATGACGTCCCAAGCAGATTCGATCGGGGATGTGATCGCCTTCTTGAAGAACTCCCCCGCCACCTGGCTCGCGCCGTCCCATTGGTCGGGGTGGGCCCGGTAGTACCCCAAGGAGAGCGAGAAGGCGACGAGGATCGCCACGACGATCGGCATCCGCCGCTTCCACCGTCCATAGAGCAAACGCGCGCGGAAGCGCATTCCGCCCGGCTTCCAGATCGGAGGCACCGCCTGGAGTCGCACCGTGTCGACGAGAGCGCCCAGGAGATGCTCGTCCTTCTGGTGATGCCATGCGTTGAACCAGACCGTCGGGAATCCCGCGCGCACGAGATCCCCCGCCAACAGGTTCATGAGCGAGCTCTTCCCGGATCCCCACGGCCCCGTCACCGCGATCGTGAGCGGAGGCTCCGTCATCTCGTTTCTCAGGAAGCGCGAGAGGCCGGCAGCGATATCGCCAATCCGGAGGTGGTCGCGATCCCCGGGCTGGAGCGGACGGTCGGAGACGAGCATGTTCTCGACCGAGTCTTTCGGCGCCGCCGGCGGCGCGATCTTCCTGAATGCGGGGGCGGCGAGCGCGGCGGCGGCGACGAGGCTCAGGTAGTACCAGGGCGCGGGCGACTTTCCGGGACGCGGGGCCTCCCATGTGACGCCGCCATTGTCGGTCCGGTACACGGCGAGGTTTGCGGCGACGGCGATGCCACGCTTCGCGCTTTCAAATCTCAGTGAGACGAACGGAAGGCGCGTGTCGGTTACTTGAGGCGTCCACGTCACACCGCCGTCACGGGTCGCGAGGACCGTCCCGTGGCCGCCGGCGGCCCAACCGGTCTTCGCGTCGACAAACTGGACCGTGGCGAGCGGCTCCGTGGTTCCGCTCTGCTGTGAGTTCCAGTGGGTGCCGCCGTCGATGGTGCCGAGGATGACGCCGCTGTCGCCGACCGCCCAGCCGGATTTGCGATCGGTGAAGTGGAGCGCGTTCAAGCCGGATGGGGCCGTGCTCCGCTGGACCGACCAGGTCACGCCGCCATCCACTGTCGCGACGATGAATCCATGGCTACCCACGGCCCAACCCGCGGTCGAGTCCACGAACTGAATGGCTGTGAACCAGTCCAAACTCGCTCCGCGCCCGGCGATTCCACTGGAGCCGGTCGGCTGGAGTTTCCAAGTCGCACCGCCAGTCGTCGTCGACTGGATGCCCCAGAAACCGACGGCCCAACCGATTTTCGCATCGACGAATTCGACGGCGCCCAACCATCCGGAACCCTCGCCCGACTGACGCGTCCACGTCTTTCCCCCGTCGTTCGTCGTCGCGATCTCGCTCGCCCCACCGACGACCCAACCCGTGCTCGCATCGAGAAACTCGACCGCCTTCAGTCTCTCGACGGGAGGCGAGTCGACTGCTCGCCACGTCGCGCCACGATCGGTCGTAGCGCGGAGTGTGTGCTCGCCCGTGATGGCCCACCCCTGGTCGGCATTGAGGAAGCGGACCGACGGATTCCGCGCGACGGTCGCACTTGTTTGCCGGAACCGTCGAGCGTCGCCTCCGGGCGTCTCCAGGACGGCCACCTCCTCCCCGACCATCCAGCCGCTGGTCCCGTCCAAGTCCAGCCACACGGCGGACAGCGATGCACCGTCGGCCGACCGCGACGCGTTGTCATCGGGGTTCCATACACCGTCGACGCACCTGAGGACGAGACCGCCGTCGCCGACCGCCCAGCCTGTTCTGCCCGTGGGGTCGAGCGAGAGCGAGTGAAGCACCGCTGCTTCGGCCGCGAATCGATTGAATGGGAGACGACTCCAAGTCCCGCCCGAACGGCGCAGGAGCAGGCCGCCGTCGCCTCCGGCCCAACCCTCCGTACCCGCAGGGCTGAGCCAGAGTGAACGGATCGCGCCGGTCCGCAAGCGAGAATCAGTTGCGTCGGGATTCCAGGATCCTCCACTGAGATGCAGCACGACTCCGCCCCCACCCGCGGCCCACCCCTCGGTTGCGGTGGCGTTCAGCCAAATCGCAAGGAGATCCTCGGCTCCACTAAGCGACGACGCGAATTCGTCCTTGGTCCACTTCCCGTCACCGTAGGCGAGAATCAATCCAATGTGGCCGACCGCCCACCCTTGGCTGCCGTCGGCCGAGAATCGAATCGCGTTGAGCCGTACACCATGGCTCAGCGCAGACGCCGCTTCGTCGCGTGCCCACACCGTGCCGTTGTACCTGAGAACGACACCGTCCTCGCCCACAGCCCAGCCGTGAGTCCTGTCCGTGACGACGAGCGACGTCAGATTCGGTTCGCGCGGTAACGTCTCGCCCGACGGACTGGTGTCCTCGGTACTCACCGGAAGCGGATTCGGAGGTCTTTCCACAGAAGGGCGAACTGGCACAGGCTGCGCCTTTTTCGTAGCGATGGCGGGCACTCGCTGTTGCTCGACCAACGGTCTCTCCGCCGCGAGCGACCAGGCGGCCGAATCGTCGCGCGGGCTCCACGCCGCGTTCCTGACATCGGACGGGCGCGCGAACTTTTCCGATGCCCCGACGCCCGGCGCGAGCGACGCGCCTTTCCGGGAATTCGACGACGCCGGCGGCGCCTGCTGTTGCGGCGGAGTTGCCGGGGTCGGCTGCGCAATAGACGCCGCCCCACGGACCGCCTCCCTCTCCCAGGTCTCGCCGCCGTCCGCCGAGTGAAGGACGACACCCCCATCCCCCGCGATCCAGACGTCCTTCCCCCCCGGAAGCGCCGTGACGGCGTTCAGGTTCACGCCGATGAAAGGAAGCGCCGTGTGGGCGTTCGTCTCCACCGGTGTCTTCCACCACGCGGGGGAAGGAAACTGCGGAATGTCGTACGGATCCGGCCGGGACGTCTGCCGGAAAGCGACGACGGTGCTGACGGCGACGACAATCAGCGAGGCGGCGAGCCACGCGCGGCGCGGAATTCTCTCGAGCAGCGAAACGCCGGGAGTGGACGGGACTTGCGCGTTCGAGGGTTCGACAGGCGCTGACATCGTGCCCCCCAGCCGTCGAAAGCGACCGTCCATCCAACAGTGGATTGCCGCTGCCCAGGCGCGCGCCATCCTAACACGCGCCACTTCATCATTATCCGGCCCAAATCGCCCGGGTGACGGGCCTCATTGCCTCCGGCGTCGGCGTTTCTATATTGCATGAATCCGAAATGACAATGAACCCCGCGGGAACTCCCGCCTCGCGGGAAGCGCCGGGAGGACGCATGGCCAACAAGCTCCTGACCCAGCTCGCCCAGGAACTCAAGCTCACCTGCCTCGGGCCGACCGGCGGGACTTTCGGCGGAGTCGCGACCGTCGGGATCCTCGACGGGCACCCCGTCGCCATCTCCTGGATCAAGATCGGCAACCAGGCCTCGCTCCAGACCATCGTCCGCTTCCAGACGGGAAGCCTCGGCGTCACGCCGCAAGCGCTGGCGGAAGAGGTGGCCTCCTCGAGCGAGCTCCTCGCCGCGATGGGCCGCAGGAAGCTCTCCGGCGCGGAGCGCAAGAAGCTGATCTCGGACGACGGGGCGCTGCTCTTCGTCCAGATCGTGAACTTTCGGGGACTGAAGCCGGAACCAGCCGCCGCGACGATCCGGTGCCTCGTGAGCCTCATCGCCCGGCGGGCGAAGCCCGTCGGCCCGGGCTGCGAGACGTGCAGCGCGAGCGGTGGAGATCTGTACCTCGTCGACACGTTCCCGAAGCGGATCTGCGCCGGCTGCCGGGAGAGGATGGGCGAGGAGGATCGCCGTCGCATCGACGACTACGCCGCGCTCCCCTCGAACCCCGGGATGGGGACGATCGCGGGCGTCGCCACCGCGGCGTGTATGGCCCTCGCGTGGGGCGGCGTCGCGTACGGGCTCGAGCGCATCTTCCTCTTCGCCGCCATCCTGATGGGCCTCGCGGTCGCGTGGGCCGTGAACCGCGGGATGGGGAAGATCAACCTCTACGGCCGCATCCTGACGGTGGCGCTCACGCCGCTGTCGGTGCTCGCCGGCGACTACGTCTTCTTCCTGCTCGGAATCAGCCGCGAGACGCAGCAGCCGATCACCGGCGCGCTCGCCTCGCTCGTGGCGGACCACTTCGTCGATCTCGAGTTCCGTCAGTCTTCCGGGGCCGCGAGCCTGATCTTCGGTCTGATCGGGGCGGGGTACGTGCTCTTCATCAACCGGCCGCCGATCGCGCGGCGCACGATGGTGGCCTTCCCGATGCCGGCGGAGGCCGCGAGCGCGCCGGGGTACGCGGTGAAGCGCGAGGAGGCCCGCGAGCTGTCGCTGATCCGCTGAGAGGCGGCCTAGGAAGCGACGATCTCCTTCATCTCGCGCACGGCGCGGTCCAGGCCGACGAGGCAGGCGCGCGCGACGATGGCGTGACCGACGCGGATCTCGGCGACCTCGGGGATGCGCGCGACGGCCTCGGCGGCGGCGTACGTGAGGCCGAGTCCGACGGAGACGCGGAGCTTCAGGCGGCTCGCGCCCCGCACCGCCTCCTGAAGGCGGAGCAGCTCGCGCTCAGCCGCAGCCGACGCCTCCGCCTCCGCGAAGTGGCGCGTGTTGATCATGACGCCGTCGGCCGAGATCTTCGCGGCGGCGCGGATCTGATCGAGGTCGGGCTCCACGAGAAGCGCCACGGCGAACTCGGACTCGCGGATGGTGGTGACCAGGCGATCGATCAGCCCGGCGTTGAGGAGGATGTCGAGCCCACCCTCTGTCGTCACCTCCTCGCGCCGCTCGGGGATGAGCGTGACGCTGTCGGGCTTGACGGTCGCGGTCGCGCGCGTCGCCTCGGAGGTCGCGGCGGTCACGAGGTGCATGGGCGCCGTGACCGTGCGCCGCAGGATCTCGACGTCCCGCTCCTGGATGTGGCGGCGATCGGAGCGAAGGTGGACGAGGATCGCGTCGGCCCCCGCCATCTCGGCGACGAACGCCGCGGCGACCGGATCGGGGGTCGCGCCGCGGCGCGACTCCCGGAGCGCCGCGATCTGATCGAGGCTTACCGCGAGCTTCGGCATCGTGTCATCTCTCCCCTATCTCGCGCTCGATCGCGTCGGCCATCTCCCGCGCGAGGGAGCGGACCTGATCGGGGTCTTCGGCCTCGATCATGACGCGCGCGAGCGGCTCCGTCCCCGAGTACCTCAGGAGCAGCCTGCCGGAATCCCCGAGCTTCGTCCGCACCTCGCGAGCGCGCGCTCCGATCACGGGATGCTTCTCGAGATCGGGGCGCGTCGACACCCGCACGTTGACGAGTATCTGGGGGCACGGCCGGATCTCGTCGAACCAGGCCGAGAGCCTCACTCCGGCCGACCGCACGATCGCGGCGAGCGTGAGCGCGGTCAGTATCCCATCTCCGGTCGTCGCGTGATCGAGGAAGATCACGTGGCCGGACTGCTCGCCGCCGAGCCTCGCCCCGGTGCGCAGCATCTCCTCGAGAACGTACTTGTCGCCGACCGGGGCGCGGAGCATCCGGATCCCGGCCGCTTTCAGCGCCCTCTCGAGCCAGAGATTGCTCATGACGGTCGCGACGACGAGATTCCCCGCCAGCTTTCCCTCGGCCTGGAGCGCGAGCGCGGCGCGGGAGAGGATGAAGTCGCCGTCGCAGATCCGCCCCTTCTCGTCCACGAGGACGCACCGATCGGCGTCGCCGTCGAAGGCGCACCCGAGATCCGCGCCTCCCTTGAGGACGGCGTCGCGGAGGCGCGCCGGGTGGAGAGACCCGCAGTCGCTGTTGATGTTGCGCCCGTCGGGGGCGGCCCCGATCAGCGTGACCGCGGCGCCGAGCGCGGTGAAGACGTTCGGCGCCGTCTCGTGCGACGCGCCGTTCGCGCAGTCGAGCGCGATCCTCATCCCGTCGAGGCGACGTCCCCCCGCGGCCGAGACGAGATGGCGCTCGTATTCATCCCGCAGGCCGGGCGCCTTCGCCCGCGGCCCCTTCGCCGGGGCGGGGGAGGCGACGTCGATCGGTTCGTCGAGGACGAGCCCCTCGATCCGGGCCTCGTCGGCGTCGGGAAGCTTGTAACCGTCGCGCGAGAAGATCTTGATGCCGTTGTCGGCCCAGGGATTGTGGCTCGCCGAGATCACGATGCCGGCGTCGAACCCCGACGATCTCGTCAGGCAGGCCACCCCGGCCGTCGTCACCACGCCGGCCGCGGCCGCCACCCCTGAGGCCCCCTCGATCGCGCGCGCGAGCGTCTCCTCGATCCACTCCCCCGACTCGCGCGTGTCGCGCCCGATCAGGATCCGGATCGCTCCGCCGGCCGGATCGGCGCCCGCGAGGGTCCGCACGAGGGCCGCCCCGACCCGGGCGATCGTCGCCGGATCCAGCGGGAAGGTCCCCGAGGGGGCCCGGATGCCGTCGGTCCCGAAGAGGCGCTTCGTCTTCAACGCGCCGCGCCCGAGCCGAGGACTCGCACCGCGATCTCCTCGGCGCTCGTCCGCTTCACGGTGACGCGCGAGGCGAGGGAGACGTCGCGGAAGACGACGCGCGGCTTGAGGTGGTACGCGCCGGGCTTGAGGGCGAGCCGGGTCAGATCCACGAAGACCGAGAGATCTCCCCTTTCGACGCCCGCGAAGGCGCCGGGCGTCCCCTCGAGCGTGACGTCGACGGTCGCCGGGTCGAGGCGCACCACCGCCGTCGTCCCCTCCGCACGCACGGGGACCCCCTCGAACACCTTCAGAACCTGCTGCTCGTGAATGTCGGCCGTGAGGGTGGCAAGCTCCCCTTCCACGACGCGGACACCCGTGCGATCGGGGAAGAGGTTGACCATCATCTCGACCGGCGTCGCGCGCCCGTCGACGCGCACGACGTCGGTGAGAACCTCCTTCGCGAGCCGCATCGCGCTCTCGGGCCCCGAGACCCGCACGTGATCGGGCTTCACGATCGCCGAGCCGATCACGTAACCCTCCGCCGGCTCTCCGATGAGGCGCGGCGTGACGGGAAGCTCGCGCGTGAGCCGGCGCTCGAGGCGCACGGCCACGTACTCGGGGCTGATCTTGACGACGTCGGCTCCCGGCGGCACCCGCACCTCCTCGGGGCGCAGGCGCACCATGTGATCTCCGCTCTGAAGCGACGCGAGGTCGAGGCGCGCGGTGATCCGATCGGGCTTCATCGTGTTGAGCACGACCTCGGGGGCCTTGACGCGGACGTTGACGCTGTCGATGACGTCGCCGGCGATGGCGAGATCGTCGGGAAGGTTTCGGATCTCCAGCGGAACGGAGACGATCTGCACCGGGCGATCCTCGCCCCGGACGACGAACCAGACGCCGATGGCCAGGGCGAGCGACGCCACCTTGAGCGCGAGGTTCTCGCGGAAGAATCTCACGGCCCGGCCCGCCGCGCGGCGTGCGTCATCGCCGGCCCCGACTCGTGCGGCGGCGCGCCCACGCCGAGGTGCTCGAAGAGGAAATCGCGGAGCGCTCCGGGCGTCATCGACTCGATGATCCGTCCCTCGAAGGCCGCGGAGACGCACCCGCGCTCCTCGGAGGCGGCGAGGCAGATCGCGTCGGTCTCCTCGGTGAGGCCGATGGCCGCGCGGTGGCGGGACCCGAACGCCTTGCTGAGCTGCGGGTTCACCGTGAGCGGCAGGAAACACGACGCCGCGCGGATGCGCCCCTCCTGGATGACGATGGCCCCGTCGTGCGTCGGCGAGCCGGGATTGAAGAGCGCGACGATCAGGTCCTTCGACACCACGGCGTCGATCTCGATCCCCGTCTCGGTGAAGTTCCGGAGCCCCTGCTCGCGCTCGATGACGATGAGGCCGCCGATGCGCTTTTCGGCGAGCGCCGTCACGGCAAGGACGATCTCGCTGATGGGGGCCTCGAGGCGGCCGGCGCGCGCGCGCTGCGAGAACGGATTGTGGCCGAAAAGCGTCAGCACCCGGCGGATGGTGTTCTGGAAGATCACGATGAGCGCGAACGGGATCCAGTAGAGGAGGTAGCCGAGGAACCGGTGCACCGTGACGAACTGAAGAACCCCCGAGAGCCAGTACGATCCCAGGACGAAGACGGCGCCGATCATCATCTGGACCGCGCGCGTCCCCTTGATGAGGAGCGCGAGCTGGTAGAAGAAGTAGGCGAGGATGAGGATGTCGAGGAGCTCGATCGCCCAGCCGAACGGGCTGGCCCGGAAGCCCTCGAAGGCTCCCTTGATCGTCTCCATCACGTCGCGGAGGGTCACGGGGTCGACTCCTTCACTCGCGGGGCGCGCTCATCGAAGTTCAATGTAGCACCCGTTGTCCAGACGCTTCAATGACTTACGGGAGGGTGTCACCCGGAAGATGGCCGAAGGCGGCGCGCGCGACATGCAGCGCGTCGATCGTCTCGCGCGGCTGATGCGTCCTGAGGATCTCCGCCCCTGCGGAAGCGGCGATCACCTCGGCGGCGAGCGTGGCGGCGGCGCGATCGGCGACGGCGCGCCCCGTCGCGGCGCCGAGGAAGGACTTGCGCGAGACGCCGGCGAGGATCGGGGCGCCGAGGGCGCGGAAGACACCGAGGTGGCGCAGGAGGGTGTAGTTGTCCGCCGGGCGCTTCCCGAATCCGAAGCCGGGGTCAACGACGATCTTCGATGCGGCGATGCCGGCCTCCTTCGCGGCGCGGCACCGCGCCGCCAGCTCCAGGAGCACCTGCAGCACGACGTGCTGGTAGTCGGCGAGGGCCTGCATCGTCTCGGGAACGCCGCGCAGGTGGTTCAGGATCACGGGGAGCCCGAGGTCCGCGACGGCCCCGGCCATCTCGGGGTCCATCGCGAGGCCGGAGACGTCGTTCACGATCGTCGCCCCGGCCGAGGCGGCCCGGCGCGCGACGAGAGCCTTCGTCGTGTCGATCGAGATCGGCGCCTTCACGCGCACGGCGAGCGCCTCGACCACCGGAACGGCGCGGGCGATCTCGGTCGCGGCGTCGACGCGGGCCGAGCCCGGCCGCGTCGACTCCCCGCCCACGTCGAGGATGTCGGCTCCCTGCTCCACCAGCTCGACGCCGCGCGCGACGGCGGCCTCGGTTGTGGCGTAGCGCCCGCCGTCGGAGAACGAGTCGGGGGTGACGTTCAGGATCCCCATGACGAGGGGGCGTCCCCCTGCGGCGAGCGATGCGGCCCGGAGCGTCACCTTCCCGCAGACGATCTCCCGCGGCGCCGAGAACTCCATCATCGCGGCGTCGCCGCGGCGCGCGAGGTCGCCCTCCTCGGGGACCCCCGACGCGGCGAGGACCTCGAACATCTTCTCGAATCCCGCGCGCGGCCCCGCCGCGAGCGTCCCCATCGTGAGCCGATCCGACGAGGCGCCCTGGAGCGGAGTGATGGCCCCCGGCGTGGTCTTGAGCCCGCACCGCGCGCCGAGCTGCGCGACGCGCGCGAGGAGGACGTCGTCGTCCGCGAGGATCGTGAGCATGAAGCGCGCGGCCTCGCGGCTCGACTCGCTGAGCGCCAGGGGCCGGAGGCCGAGATGCGACTTCAGATCGGAGGCGCCCGGGGCCGGGGAGAGCGACCCGCCGTGGCCCGGAGGGGGAACCGAGAAGACGAGTGTGAGGGGGGCCCGCGTTTTTTTCACGAGGCGGTGTGTCAGGTCTTGAGCGGCTCTGGAAGAGGCGGGCCCGCCGACTCCTTGGCGGGGCGGCGCGACTTGTCCTCGGCGGCCTTCGCGGCCGGCTTCTCGGCGACCGGCATCACGTTGGCGCGCTTCATCGGCGGCAGCTCGTCGCCGCGCGTGAGGGCCGCGATCTCCTCGGCCTCGAGGACTTCGCGCTCGAGCAGCGCGATCGCGATGCGCTCGAGCACCTCGCGCTGCTCGAGAATGATCTTGCGCGCCGTCTCGTACGCTTCGGTGATGATCCGCTTCACCTCGCGGTCGATCAGGATGGCGGTCGACTCGGAGTAGTCCTTGTGCTGCGTGAGCTCTCTGCCCAGGAAGATCGCCTCGTCCTTCTTGCCGAAGGTCAGGGGGCCCAGGTTCTCGCTCATCCCCCACTCGCAGACCATCTTCCGCGCCAGCTCGGTGGCGTGCTCGATGTCGTTGCCGGCGCCGGTCGTGCGCGTGCTGAGGAAGATCTCCTCGGCGAGCCGGCCGCCCATGGCGACCGCGATGCGCCCTTCGAGGAACTCGCGCGAGAGGGTGTGCCGATCGTCCGCGGGAAGCTGCGTCGTCAGGCCGAGCGCCATCCCCCGGGGGATGATCGTCACCTTGTGGAGCGGGTCGGCATGGGGGTGGAAGACCGCGACGAGCGCGTGCCCCGCCTCGTGGTAGGCGGTGTTGCGCTTCTCGGCGTCGGAGATGATGAGGCTCTTCCGCTCCGCGCCCATGAGGACCTTGTCCTTCGCCGCCTCGAAGTCCTCCATCGCGACGGCCTTCTTGTTGACGCGCGCCGCCGCGAGGGCCGCCTCGTTGACGAGGTTCGCCAGATCGGCCCCGCTGAAGCCGGGGGTGCCGCGCGCGAGGATGGGCACCTCGACGTCGTCGGACATCGGGATCTTGCGCGTGTGGACCCTGAGGATCTCCTCGCGCCCGCGGACGTCGGGGCGATCGACGACGATGCGTCGATCGAAGCGCCCGGGCCTCAGGAGCGCCGGGTCGAGGACGTCGGGGCGGTTCGTCGCCGCGATGAGGATGACGCCTTCGTTGGACTCGAAGCCGTCCATCTCGACGAGGAGCTGGTTCAGCGTCTGCTCGCGCTCGTCGTGGCCGCCGCCGAGGCCGGCGCCGCGATGGCGACCGACCGCGTCGATCTCGTCGATGAAGACGATGCACGGCGCGTTCTTCTTCCCCTGCTCGAAGAGATCGCGCACGCGGCTCGCGCCGACGCCGACGAACATCTCGACGAAGTCGGAGCCGGAGATGCTGAAGAAGGGGACGTTGGCCTCGCCGGCGATCGCCTTCGCGAGGAGGGTCTTCCCGGTCCCCGGAGGCCCGAGAAGGAGAACGCCCTTGGGGATGCGCCCGCCGAGCTTCTGGAACTTCTGGGGCTCCTTCAGGAACTCGATGACCTCCTGCAGCTCGTCCTTCGCCTCGTCGACGCCGGCGACGTCCTTGAACGTCACCTTCTTACCCTGGCTCGACTGGAGCTTCGCCTTCGATTTGCCGAACGAGAGCGCCTTGTTCCCGCCCGACTGCATCTGGCGCATGAAGAAGATCCAGATGCCGATGATGAGGAGCATCGGCGCCCACGAGATGAGCGTGAGGAGGTAGGGGCTGTCCTTGGGCTTCCTCACCGTGACCTGGACGCCGTTGGACTGGAGGGTCGAGAGGAGCTTGTCGTCGGGGAGGGCGAAGGAGCGGAGGTACTTCTTGTCCTCGCTCGCGTTCTTGTACTCCCCCTCGATCTCGTAGCCGCTCTCGCCGCCCGAGATGGTGACGGAGGCGATCTGACCTTCCTGGGCCTTCTTCATGAAGTCCGAGTAGGTCAGCTCGATCTGCTGGTGGCTCTGGGTCTTGAAGAACTGGTAGAGAAAGAAGACGGCAAGTATCGCCAGGACCCAGAATGTGATCGCCCTGAGGCTCGCGTTCAAGTTCGTCCTTTCGGCCTGAGTGTCGGCGTCCTTATTATAGGCAGGGTCGTCCGGTTATCCACTCCGTTCCCCCGGCTCCCGGATCACCACGCCCGCGGGGCCCTTCTCGGCCCGGGCGCCCCCGGGGAGATCGATCCCCTGGCCGGCCGCCGCCCGGCGGAGCAGGTCGAGGATCGCGTCGACGTGGTCCCGCTCGAGGCGCCGCGAGGCGTTGCCGGAGGCCTCGGCCGCGAGCCGAACGGCCCGGCGCGCCAGGGCGATCGGCGCCTCGCCCACACGCGGCGGGATGGTGGATGCCGCGCCGGCGAGAAGCGTCGCCGCCGCCTCGTCGAGGAACGCCTCTTCGGGGGCGAGCAGCTCCGCCTCCGCCGCCAGCCTCTCGATCGCGCCTTCGAACTCCGCCTCCAGGATCGGCGCCAGCCGGAGCCGGATCCGGTTCCTCGTCCTCGTGACGTCCTCGTTCGTCGCGTCGTCGCGATACGCCTCGCCGCACGCCGAGAGGTACGCCCGCACCGCGGCGCGGCGCACTCCGATGAGCGGCCGGATGAACCCGTCCGCCGTCGCCGGCGACATCCCCGCGAGGCCGCGGCGACCGGGGGCTCGCGTCAGGTCCGCCCGCGCGCTCGTGAAGGCGAGCCCGTGGCGCGCCGCGAGATCGCGCACGAAGGCCTCGTCGGCGTCGCTCTCGGCGCCGCGGAGGGCGTGGTTCAGGTGCGCGACGCGGAGCTCGAAGGGGCAGGCGGCGCGGTGCTGCACCAGCAGCCGCAGCATCAGGACGGAGTCGCCGCCTCCCGACACCGCGGCGAGGACGGAGGCTCCCGGGGAGATCATCCGGTGCCTGTCGATCGCGCGGCGAAAGGCCTCCGCCACGGGGTCGTGGGGGCGCCGGGGGCCTTGAGCATGCGGCATGGTGAGTGCGCCGGGTGGAGATCGATGGTAGCGGCGGGAGGACTCGAACCTCCGACCCCGCGGATATGAGCCGCGTGCTCTAACCAGCTGAGCTACGCCGCCATCGTGTTTTGACCGGAGGCGGCAGGATAGGGAGGGGGTGGATCGGAGTCAAGAAGTGGCGTGGCCGGCTCCGACGGACACTCCGGGGTCGGGTGTTATACTCCGCGCGAAAAGGGGGCCCCGCCGTGAACTGCTCCAAGTGCTCGAAGTCCGACGAGAAGGTCCGCCTCACCAAGTGCCCCATCTGCAACAAGGAAGTCTGCGACGACTGCCGACATCACGTGAGCGGCCGGTACTTCTGCTCCTCCCAGTGCGCGCGCTTCTTCTTCTTCCAGGGGGACGAGGGCGAGCACGAGGAATAAAATGTCCTTCCCGACGGAAAGACCGCGACGGCTCCGCCGCACCGCCCTGCTGCGATCGATGGTGCGGGAGACCGAGCTCGCCCCGACCGACTTCATCTACCCGCTCTTCGTCTGCGAGGGGAAGGGGATAAGGCGCGAGATCGCCGCAATGCCCGGGGTGCACCAGCACTCCATCGACACGCTCGTGGACGAGGTGAAGGCGGCGCGCGAGGAAGGGGTGGTCAGCGTCATCCTCTTCGGCATCCCGGCGTCGAAGGACGCGCGCGGCACCGGGGCCTATGACTCCCGCGGCATCGTCCAGCGCGCTCTGGCCGAGCTGAAGGAGAAGGCCCCCGGCGTGCTCCTCATCGCCGACGTCTGCCTCTGCGAGTACACCGACCACGGCCATTGCGGCGTCATCGAGTCGAACGAGGTCGCGAACGACCCGACGCTCGATCTCCTCGCGCGCTCGGCCGTCTCCTTCGCGCGCGCGGGGGCCGACGTCGTCGCCCCCTCCGACATGATGGACGGCCGCGTCGCGGCGATCCGCGGCGCGCTCGACGAGGCGGGGCACCAGGAGATC
This sequence comes from Acidobacteriota bacterium, assembly GCA_016195325.1. Classification (NCBI taxonomy): domain Bacteria; kingdom Pseudomonadati; phylum Acidobacteriota; species Acidobacteriota bacterium. Next base: position 8,394 of record JACPZX010000035.1, on the reverse strand, counting down.
GCGATCCTCTCGTACGCCGCGAAGTACGCCTCCGCCTTCTACGGCCCCTTCCGCGAGGCGGCCGAGTCGGCGCCGAAGTTCGGCGACCGGCGCGGCTACCAGATGGACCCGGCCAACGCCCGCGAGGCCCTCCGCGAGGTGGACCTCGATCTCGCCGAGGGGGCCGACATGGTCATGGTGAAGCCGGCCCTCCCCTACCTCGACATCATCCGCCGGGTGCGCGAGCGCGTGGATGTCCCCGTCGCCGCCTACAACGTCAGCGGCGAGTACTCGATGCTCCTCGCGGCCGCCGAGCGCGGCTGGATCGAGCGCGAGCGCGCGATCCTCGAGACCCTCACGTCGATCAAGCGCGCCGGCGCCGATCTGATTCTGACGTACTTCGCGCGCGAGGCGGCCCGGCTCCTCGCGCGCCCCGCGCGAGGCTGACGCCGTGTCCGGATCCGCCCCCCCCCGATCGGTCGAGACCTCGCGCCGCCTCTTCGAGCGCGCCCGCCGCGTCATCCCGGGGGGCGTGAACTCCCCCGTCCGCGCCTTCCGGGGCGTCGGCGGCGACCCGCTGTTCATCATCCGCGCCCGGGGCTCGCACGTCTTCGACGCCGACGGGAACGACTACATCGACTACGTCGGCTCGTGGGGGCCGCTCATCCTCGGCCACGCGCACGGCCGCGTCGTAAAGGCGCTGGCCCAGACGGCCGCCTCCGGCGTCTCCTTCGGCGCGCCGACCCCCGCAGAGATCGAGCTCGCGACCCTGGTCTGTGGCGCCTTCCCGTCGGTCGAGCGCGTGCGCATGGTCAACTCGGGGACCGAGGCGACGATGAGCGCGCTGCGCCTCGCCCGCGCGGTGACGCGACGCGACGCGATCCTGAAGATGGAAGGGTGCTACCACGGCCACGTCGACTCGCTGCTCGTGAAGGCCGGATCGGGGGTGCTGACGCTCGGCATCCCCGGGAGCCCCGGGGTTTCCGCCGCCGTGGCCGCCGAGACGCGGACCGCCCCGTACAACGACCTTCACGCGCTCTCCGCCGCGCTGGCGGCCCACGGAAATTCGATCGCCGCGGTGATCCTCGAGCCCGTCGCGGGGAACATGGGGTGCGTGCCGCCGGCCCCCGGCTATCTGGCGGGGGTCCGCGAGCTGACCGCGAAGCACGGCGTCCTTCTCATCTTCGACGAGGTGATGACCGGCTTCCGGCTCGCCTACGGCGGAGCGCAGGAGCGCTTCGGCGTCGCGTCGGACCTCACGACGCTCGGGAAGATCATCGGCGGCGGCCTCCCGGTCGGCGCCTACGGCGGCCGGGCCGATCTCATGGCGCGGATCGCCCCCGAGGGGGACGTCTACCAGGCGGGGACGCTGTCGGGGAACCCGCTCGCGATGAGGGCGGGGATCGAGACGCTCGAGGCGCTCCGCGAGCCCGGGACGTACGCCCGGCTCGAGACGATCTCGGCCGCGCTCGAGGGAGGGCTGGCCGAAGCGGCCCGCAACGCCGGAGTCCCCGTCACGATCAACAGGGTCGGATCGATGATGACGGTCTTCTTCACCGACGGCCCCGTCACCGACCACGCGACGGCGGTGCGGTCCGACACCCGCCGCTACGCGGCCTTCTTCCACGCGATGCTCGATCGCGGCGTCTACTTCCCTCCCGCCCAGTTCGAGGCCTTTTTCGTTTCGCTCGCGCACACCGACACCGACGTCGAGGCCACGATCGCCGCAGCAGGCGAGGCCTTCGCGAAGCTGAGGAGCGCCTGAGATGATCGAGCTCTACCAGTTCGAATCGTGCCCCCACTGCGCGAGGGTGCGGCGCAAGCTCGACGATCTCGGCCTCGACTGGATCTCGCGGACCGTTTCGTCGGACCGGAGCGAGCGCGAGAGGGTCGAGGCGATCTCCGGCCAGAAGCTCGTCCCGGTCCTCGCCGACCCGGAGCACAACATGGTCGTGACGGAGTCCGAGGACATCTGTGCCTACCTCGACGAGATCTACGGCCCGGGCGCCGCCTCCACCTCCGAATCCGAGGCCCCCTGATCTCTCCGCCCGTCGGGGATCTCCGGACGGAATGCCGGAGGAATTCCGGGGGAGATGGACGGTAGGACTCGCACGGCAGGTCGCCTCCCGCGGGCTCTCCGAGTCGCCCGAGGGGCGATCCCCCTCGCCGCGCCCGCCTCCACAGGCGGATACCCCATGGCGCCACCCGGCCGCGCCCGCGGTCCACCCATGGGCACAGTTCGTGCTTGGCCCCCCTCCGAAAGCCCACGAGATCGGGCGCCCACACGCCCACCCCAGGAGGTTGGCCCACAGATGAACGCTCCAGGAACCAGGAAGGGAAGTTTCGGAACCGGCGCCGTCGTCTTCGGCGTCTTCGCGGCCGCGACGGTGCTCGCCGGCCTCGTCGTCTTCGGCAGCGTCGCGTGCAGCGGTGATGCGCTCCAGAAGGGTCTGTCCGGCCCCGCTCCCTCGAGCCCCGACGAGCTCCTCGCGCAGCTTCGGACCGACAAGGGGCGCATCGACGAGACGACCGACGTGATGATGAAGCGGATCGACTCGTTCAACGCGACGCGCAAGCCCGGCGAGCGCCAGATCCAGTTCGGCGAGATCTTCAACGACAACCTGAACTCCGAGCAGAAGGACGTCCTCAACCAGCTCGTGAGCGAGGAGAAGGACGTCTCGTACAAGGCGCTCCTCGAGGGGATCATCAAGGACCGCGAGACGATCCGCAGCCTCCAGGAGAAGGTCCTTCACCTCGAGCAGACGCTCCCCGACAAGTTCGTGATCGCGAAGAAGGGGGACAGCCACCACGATCTCGCGATGGACTACCTCGTCGGCGAGGCGAAGCTCGACAAGGCGAAGGCGAAGACGATTCTCGCCTCGATCGATCAGACCGACGAGCTCCTCCCCGGCAACAAAGTGTGGTTCTTCTACGACCAGGAGCACGACACCTTCCGGACGTACGTGACGCAGGGTGAGGCCGGGCAGACGCCGCTCGTCGTGCGCCGCGCCGTCAAGCGCCAGATCCTCTCCGAGCGCGACGCCGCCCTCGCCCAGAAGGCCGCCCTCGAGGAGACCAAGTCCAGGCTCGAGTCCGACATCTCGGGGCTGAGCACCGACATCGCGACGCTCACCGACCGCCGCGGCCAGCTCGAGGCCGAGGTGACCGGGCTGAAGCAGGACAACACCAACCTCGAGACGAAAGTCGCCGGGCTCGACGCCGACCTCGCCTTCCGGCAGAACTCGCTCTTCTACCACTCCGACAGCGAGCAGAAGCTCAAGGACAGCGGCAACCTGACGACGGTCTTCAAGCACGTGAAGGACATGAAGGGGATCCGGTTCTCAGAGGCGCTCGACCTCCGGAAGTCGACGACGATCAACCTGACGCCGCAGCCTTACGGCCTCGAGTCGATCAAGGGGGTGCGCGTCCTCCCCGCGATCTACCAGGAAGGTCGCGACTTCAAGATCGAGACGTCCGAGGACGGCTCGAGCGCGAAGGTCGAGATCCTCGATCCCGAGATGTTCCGCGGCAAGGAAGTGATCGTCTCCGTCCGCGGCTGACGAGCTCGACGAAGTCTCCGGGGCGCCCGCCACCCTGCCGGCGGGCGCCCCCGGAAGCCCCGCGCGGTGGGCCGCCCTGTGCTGGGACGGCCGCACCCCCAACCTCCACGGGGCGGCCCTCCGCGACGGCGTCGAAAGATGACGCCCCCTGCGGCCGCCCGCGCCCCTACTTCCCCAGCTCGATCACGGTCATGCGGCACCAGCGCCTCGACGGCGGAAAGATCCCGAGGAGCGCGCGGTCGAGTGCGTTCAGGACCGCGAACGGCCGGCGGTAGCGATCGGCCTCCTCGATCAGCCTCTTCCAGTACCGGACCTTGTTCGGGTCGAGCCCCTCTCCCCAGCGGAACCACAGGTACAGCGCCATCGTGAGGAGGTGGAACTCCGTGTGGCGAAACGACGCGAAGCCCGCCCGCAGCACGTCGAAGTCGGCGAAGAGGAGCGGCTTTTCGTCGGGGGTGCGCGTCTCGGGGCTCGCGTCGCGGTAGTGGTTGAGCACCGGGTTGTGGCCGAGGGGCTCCGCGAAGACGGCGCGGCCGCCGGGGGCGAGGACGCGCCGGATCTCGGAGGACGCGCGGGGGAGGTCCATGTGGTGGAGGACGTCGTGCCCGAAGACGACGTCGAACGCGGCGTCGGAGTATGGAAGGGTTTCCCCCGGGCCTTCATCGAAGGTGATGCTCGTTTCGACCCCGAGCCGGCGGGCGACGCGGCGGGCGATCTCGACCATGCGCGGCGAGATGTCGCGCGTCGTCACCTTCGCGCCGTGGAGCGCGAGCCAGCTCGTCAGCTCGCCGTGGCCGCAGCCGATCTCGAGGAGGCGCTTCCCCCGCAGATCGCCGAGGAGGGCGAGGGCGTGGAGCGTCTCGGGGGTGGTGGGGCAGGTCGCGACCGCCTCGGGGTCGAGGAGGTCGGGATTGACTTCTTCGGCCCATGAATCGTGGAACGACCTCTCGCGCGCGTGCCTTTCCTCGAGATCGCCGTCCATCGAGCGATCTTACCCTATCGAGCCGCGGGCGACGGTATCATCGGCGCGTGACGTCGGCGCGCCTCCAGAAGCTCTTCGCCGTGGCCAGCCTCGCGGCGTACCTCCTCGTCCTCTCCATCTTCAAGCTCTCGAACAACGACATCTTCATCCACCTGAAGCTCGGCGAGTGGATCCTGGCGCACGGCGCCGTGCCGTCCGCCGACCCCTTCTCGTTCACGGCGGGCGGGCGGCCGTACGTCGCCCACGAGTGGCTCGCGGCGGTCGTCTTCCATCTTGTCCACGCGGCGGCGGGGGTGAACGGCCTCATCCTGTTCAAGGCGCTGCTCGTCGTGCTCACGGCCGGGCTGCTCGTCCGCGTGGCCTTTCGCCTCGGGGCGACGCTCCCTTCAATCCTTTGGAGCTCGATCCTCGCGCTGCACGTCGCCAGCGCCCGATTCCTCGAGCGCCCGCATCTCTTCTCGTACCTCTTCGTCGCGGCGTACCTCGCGCTCTTCTTCGAGTATCGCGAGGGGGGGCGCCGGCGCGCATGGTTGTACGCCATCCCGCTCCTGCACATCCTGTGGGTGAACCTCCACGGCGGCCACGTCGTCGGGCTGCTGCTCGTCGCGGTCTTTGCTGTCGGCGAGGCGGCGGAGAGGTGGCGCGGGCGCGCGACGCGAGCCGACGCGGTGGCGGTGGCGGCGCTCATCCCGGCGACGATCGCGGCGAGCCTCGTAAACCCGTACGGCTGGAAGCTCCTCACCTTCCCTTTCGAGCTGACGGGGATGCGCCTCTACATGAACCAGATCCTCGAGTGGCGCCCGCCGTACGATCCCTCGTACAACACCTTCACGATGTTCGTCTTCTTCGTGGCGCACGTCGTGCTGGTGATCGGGGCGATGGTCCTTGCGGGCTCCGATCGGATCCGCCGCGCCTTGCTTGTGTGGCTGGGCCTCGAGGTTGCGCTGCTGATCCTCTGCTGGTTCCAGCCGGGGCATCCCCTGTGGACTCCCGACGTTCTCGCCGTCGCCCTCTATGCCCTCGCCGGAGTGCTTCTCGTTCTCGCGGCGGCCCGGGCGCGGACCTTCGACGTCACCTTCGTGGGGATCGTCGCGCTCTTCCTCCTTCTGGCGCTGCGCCACAATCGCGGGACCGCCGACGCGGCGCTCGCGACGTGGCCGATCCTGGCTGCGGCGTCTCCCCGATGGAGGCGACCGTCGGCCACGGTCCTCGCCTCGCTCGCCGTCGTCTCCGTCACGGTCACCGTCGCGGCGTTCGGCTATCACTACAACTTCGGGAAGTTCGTCCGCGAAGGAGGGCTTGGCGTCACGCGCGACGTGCCGTCCTGCGCTCTCGACTTCGTAGAGCGCGAGCACCTTTCGGGGAATGCGTTCGTCTCGTACGCCCTCGCGGGGCCGCTCATCGAGCGCGTGAGCCCGGGCGTCAAGGTCAACATGGACTCTCGGAACGAGGTCTACGGGGAGGATCTCTACCGCGAGTACCTCGGCGCGCTCGAGACCCCGGCCGCGATGCGCGCGTATCTCGCGGCGCATCCGGTCGATCTCTTCTTCATGGGGTTCGACGACCGCGAGGCGGCGGTCTTCGACGACCTGACGAGAGCAGGGGGGTTCGTCCCCGTCTACTACGACGATCGCGTCTTCGTCCTGGTGCGGCGGAACCCCGGAACCGAAGAGCTGATCCGCCGCGAGGGGTTCGCCGTTCTCCGCCCCGGCGCGGAGGACGCACCCACGCGCGTGAGCCGGGACAACGCCGAGGCGGCACTCGGGGAGGCGGAGCGGGCGATCCGCGACTGTCCAGAGTCGCGCTTCGGGTGGTTCTACAAGGGGCGAGTCCTCCTCTTCATGGGACGAAACGATGAGGCCGTCGCGGCGCTCCGGGAGCTGATCGCACGAGATCCGGGGAATGCGCACGCGTTCGCTGATCTTGGGGATGCCCACGCGGCGCTGGGACAAGTGGGCGACGCGGGGGCGGATTACGAAAGGGCGCTCGAATTGCGGCCGGGGCTCGTGGAGGTCCAGCAGAAGTTGCAACGACTCCAGGGAAAGCAACGCCCGCGCGACGACGTGCCTTCAAGATAGGGCGGCGTCACGCGGGCTTTATCGATGACTCAGTCGTACGCGCTCAACTCCCTCCGGAAGGCGGGAGTATCAATCGCATGCGCTGAAGCACGATGGGAGTGTATCCGCCGCTGTGCAAGAGCTGTCGTTGTGCTTCGTATAGCCGCAGCTCCCCACCCCCGCGCTGCACGTCCCGGAGCTGTTGACGCATCGCACGCCCACATCCCAGCAGAATGAGTTCTTGCAGAATCCGGGCGTCCTCTGCAAGGGCTCGGTACCCGAGGCCGTCGCAGTCGCTTGAGTGAGTTCGGCCGGGCACGCCCCCTCACCTTGAATCGGCTTGCGAGTCGTCACCTCCGTGCGTGCGATGGAAACGGAGACGGCGATAGCGACCACAGCCAGAACGCCGATCGCCAGAACAACTTTCCTCGTCTTCATCTCGAACCTCCTTCAGAGCCGAGCGTCCTCCGCGCCATGGGACCGCCCCCGCACCTCGCGTCGACGCCCGCGGTCACTCTCGGCGGACGCATTCCGCCGATCGTGGCGCGGCCGAAGAATCACGCGAAGGGACGCTGCACCGGAACACGAGCCAGAGAGTCGGGGAATCGAATCGACTCGGGCAGATCGAACTGCATTTGGAGTCATAGCGAACTCATTATTTCGCATTCTGCCAGTGTGTCAAGACCAACATTCAAGAATATTACGAGTCTGCACGCGCCTCCGTGACATTGACTATGACGCCCATGGGACATCGTGCGACAAAGTGGGACATCTGATAGCGCCCTGAAACCGCAGAACCGACAACCGCAGGCGGTTCGATGTCACGCCTCGACTTTCGTAGCGCTCGCCGGTGTTCTGCTAGATTCATCGCGAGAAGTGCCGGAGAATCGAAGGACGAGGGAGGTCGGCCATCAGGCGGACAGCGCCGAGCGGGATCGAGAGGGCTGAATGCGTGTTTCTCGTCGTCGCCGTCTCGTTCGGTCTCCTCCTCGTCGCGCTGAACCCGCCGTTCGGCGGCGGCGACGAGTACTTCCACTACCAGCGAACCGCGGAGGTCGCCTACCTCCACGTTCTCGACAAGGAGTCGGATGTCCCCGGCGGCGTCGCGGCGTTCATCGACCGCGGGTACGCCGCGATCTCGAGCGGGCCTTACTCACGGGCTCGGTACGCGGAGCTGGCCGCGATCCCCCTCGACACGGAGCACCGGGCGACGCTCACGGCCAGCATCTTCACCCTCCACCATCCGATCGCGTTCCTGCCGCAGGCCGTGGTCTTTCGTCTCGGAGCGGCGGCGGGTGCATCGCCCCTCGCGCTGCTGTACGCGTCCAGGCTCGCGGGCCTGATCGGCTGGCTGCTGCTCGCGTGGCTTGCGATCCGGCGGCTCCCCTCGCAACGATTCGCTCTCGCCGCCATCGCAATCCTTCCGACGAGTCTCTTCTTCAGCAGCTTTGTCAACGCCGACGCCATCACCATGGGCGTCACGTTCCTGCTCATCTCGGAGATGTTGGACGCGATCGATCGCGATGCCCCTGTCACCACGATCGACGTCGTCAAGCTCGCGACCCTGGCGGTGGCGGCCGCCTCGACAAAGGGAGCCTACGCCCCGCTCGCGCTCCTCGCGCTGGCGATCCCCACGTCCCGCTTCGGATCACGGAAGCACCGCTGGATCTCGGTCTCGGCGATCGTCCTCCCCTCGGTGGTGGCCGGGCTGGGATGGATGTGGCTGGTGAAGACGTCGTTCTTCGCCGGGGCCCGATATCGGACGTGGGGAGGAGACGCTTTCCCCGACGGGCAGACGACGTTCGTCCTCCAGCAT